>NZ_NCUI01000022.1:0-190284 GCF_002096435.1 Streptococcus oralis subsp. oralis | reverse complement strand
TGCATTTTTTTATTTAACGCGGGAAGTAGCTCAGCTTGGTAGAGTACTTGGTTTGGGACCAAGGTGTCGCAGGTTCGAATCCTGTCTTCCCGATTGATTACGAGGATACTTAAGGGTATCTTTTTTTATTTACTAAGGAGATTCTGAGAGTCTTCTTTTTTGTTTACGGAACAAATTTGTGTAAACTAGCAGTGCTTAAGGAATGGTACTAGTCATATATTTTCTTTAATTATGGTAAAATAGTAAGAGAATAATGTGAGGAAAATGAATGTCAAGTAAGTTTGAAATTTTAATGAATCAACTAGGAATCTTTGATCAATTGAGACGGGATCCTGCTCTTGTTGATGCCAGAATTGAGCGTGTTGTGGTTCATAAAATTAGTAAGATTTGGGAATTTCATTTTGTATTTTCTAATATTTTACCGATTGAAATCTTTTTAGAGTTAAAGAAAGGGTTTGGTGAAGAATTTTCTAAGACAGGAAACCGAGCTGTTTTCGAAATCAAGGCTCTTTCTCAAGAATTCTCTAATGAACTCTTGCAGGCCTACTATAGAGAGGCTTTTTCTGAAGGTCCATGTGCAAGTCAGGGGTTTAAATCTCTTTACCAGAATTTAAACGTCCGTGCGGAAGGAAATCAACTCATTATTGAAGGTTCAGAGGCGATTGATAAGGAGCACTTTAAGAAGAATCATCTTCCTAATTTGGCTAAGCAACTCGAAAAGTTTGGTTTTCCAGCTTTTGTATGCCAAATAGAAAAGAATGATGCTCTTACACAAGAGCAGGAGGAAGCCTTCTATACGGAGAATGAACAAATCGTCCAGGCTGCCAACGAAGAAGCTTTACGAGCTATGGAGCAACTGGAACAAATGGCTCCTCCTCCAGTAGAAGAGAAGCCAGCCTTTGATTTTCAGGCTAAAAAGGCTGCGGCCAAGCCTAAACTAGATAAGGCTGAAGTTACCCAGATGATCGACGTGACGACTGAGGAAAATCGCCTGGTCTTTGAAGGGGTCGTTTTTGATGTGGAGCATAAGGTGACCAGAACTGGTCGCGTTTTGATCAACTTTAAAATGACAGACTATACTTCAAGCTTCTCAATGCAAAAATGGGTTAAGGATGAAGAAGAGGCTCAGAAGTTTGACATCATTAAGAAGAATTCTTGGCTTCGAGTTCGTGGGAATGTGGAGATGAATAACTTCACACGTGATTTGACCATGAACGTCCAGGATGTGCAGGAAGTGGTTCACTATGAGCGGAAGGATTTGATGCCAGAAGGTGAGCGTCGGGTTGAGTTTCATGCTCATACTAATATGTCGACTATGGATGCTCTACCAGAAGTAGAGGAGATCGTTGCAACAGCTGCAAAGTGGGGACACAAGGCGGTTGCCATCACGGACCATGGAAATGTTCAATCTTTCCCACACGGCTATAAGGCGGCCAAGAAAGCTGGAATCCAGCTGATCTATGGAATGGAAGCCAATATTGTGGAGGACCGTGTTCCAATCGTTTATAACGAAGTGGAGATGGACTTGTCAGAAGCGACCTATGTAGTTTTTGACGTGGAAACGACGGGACTTTCAGCTATCTATAATGACTTGATTCAGGTTGCGGCCTCTAAGATGTATAAGGGGAATGTTATTGCCGAATTTGATGAATTTATCAATCCCGGACATCCATTATCAGCCTTTACTACTGAGTTGACTGGTATTACAGATGATCATGTCAAAAATGCCAAACCACTGGAACAAGTTTTACAAGAATTCCAAGAGTTTTGCAAGGATACAGTCTTAGTAGCCCACAATGCTACCTTTGACGTTGGCTTTATGAATGCCAACTATGAGCGTCATGGTCTGCCTAAGATTAGCCAGCCAGTTATCGATACGCTGGAGTTTGCTAGAAATCTCTATCCTGAGTATAAACGCCATGGTTTGGGACCTTTGACTAAGCGTTTTGGTGTAGCACTTGAACACCACCACATGGCTAATTACGATGCGGAAGCTACTGGTCGTCTGCTTTTCATCTTTATCAAAGAGGTAGCAGAAAAACATGGTGTGACCAATCTGGCTAGACTCAATATTGATCTAATCAGTCCAGATTCTTATAAAAAAGCTCGGATCAAGCATGCGACCATTTATGTCAAGAATCAAGTTGGTTTAAAAAATATTTTTAAGCTGGTTTCTTTGTCTAACACCAAGTATTTTGAAGGGGTGCCACGGATTCCGAGAACGGTTCTAGACGCCCATCGGGAGGGCTTGATTTTGGGGTCGGCTTGCTCGGAGGGTGAAGTTTTTGACGCAGTCGTTTCCCAAGGTGTAGATGCGGCGGTTGAGGTGGCCAAGTATTATGACTTTATCGAGGTCATGCCACCAGCTATCTATGCTCCCTTGATTGCTAAAGAGCAGGTCAAGGATATGGAGGAGCTCCAGACTATTATCAAGAGTTTGATAGAGGTTGGGGACCGTCTTGGCAAGCCTGTTCTGGCTACGGGAAATGTCCATTATATCGAACCGGAAGAAGAGATTTACCGTGAAATTATTGTCCGTAGTTTGGGCCAGGGGGCTATGATTAACCGAACCATCGGTCATGGTGAAAATGCCCAACCAGCACCGCTACCGAAGGCTCATTTTAGAACGACCAATGAAATGTTGGATGAATTTGCTTTCTTGGGAGAAGATTTAGCACGCAAATTAGTCATTGAAAACACCAATGCCTTGGCAGATATCTTTGAACCTGTTGAGGTTGTTAAGGGTGACTTGTACACGCCTTTCATCGACAAGGCGGAAGAAACGGTTGCTGAGTTGACCTATAAGAAAGCTTTTGAGATTTATGGAAATCCGCTGCCAGATATCGTTGATTTGCGGATTGAAAAAGAATTAACTTCCATTCTGGGGAATGGATTTGCCGTGATTTATCTGGCATCGCAGATGCTGGTGCAACGTTCCAATGAACGGGGCTACTTGGTTGGTTCTCGTGGGTCTGTTGGGTCCAGTTTTGTTGCGACTATGATTGGGATTACGGAGGTTAATCCTCTCTCTCCACACTACGTCTGTGGTCAGTGTCAGTACAGCGAGTTTATCACCGATGGTTCTTATGGTTCAGGGTTTGATATGCCTAATAAGGATTGTCCAAACTGTGGTCATAAACTTAACAAAAATGGACAGGATATTCCTTTCGAGACCTTCCTTGGTTTTGATGGAGACAAGGTTCCCGATATTGACTTGAACTTCTCGGGAGAAGATCAGCCTAGCGCCCACTTGGATGTACGTGATATCTTTGGTGAGGAATATGCCTTCCGTGCGGGAACGGTTGGTACGGTGGCTGCTAAGACTGCCTATGGATTTGTAAAGGGCTACGAGAGAGACTACGGGAAGTTTTATCGTGATGCAGAGGTGGAACGTCTTGCTCAGGGTGCTGCTGGTGTCAAGCGAACTACAGGACAACACCCAGGGGGAATCGTTGTTATTCCTAACTACATGGATGTCTACGACTTTACGCCTGTTCAGTATCCAGCGGATGACGTGACGGCTGAATGGCAGACGACTCACTTTAACTTCCATGATATCGATGAGAATGTCCTCAAACTCGATGTACTGGGGCATGATGATCCGACCATGATTCGAAAATTGCAGGACTTGTCTGGGATTGACCCTAATGAAATTCCTATGGATGATGAAGGCGTGATGGCCCTCTTTTCTGGGACGGATGTACTTGGGGTGACTCCTGAACAAATCGGAACGCCGACGGGCATGCTGGGAATCCCAGAGTTTGGCACCAACTTTGTACGTGGGATGGTCGATGAAACCCATCCGACAACCTTTGCGGAATTGCTTCAGCTATCAGGTCTGTCCCACGGTACTGATGTCTGGTTGGGCAATGCCCAGGATTTGATTAAGCAAGGAATTGCGGATCTATCAACCGTTATCGGTTGTCGGGACGACATCATGGTTTACCTCATGCACGCGGGCCTTGAACCTAAGATGGCCTTTACCATCATGGAACGGGTACGTAAGGGCTTGTGGTTGAAGATTTCTGAAGAGGAGCGGAATGGCTACATCGAAGCCATGAAGGCCAATAAGGTACCAGAGTGGTATATCGAATCCTGTGGAAAAATCAAGTACATGTTCCCTAAAGCCCATGCGGCAGCCTACGTTATGATGGCCTTGCGCGTGGCCTACTTCAAGGTTCACCATCCGATTTATTATTACTGTGCTTACTTCTCTATCCGTGCCAAGGCCTTTGATATCAAGACCATGGGTGCCGGCTTGGATGCCATCAAGCGTAGAATGGAAGAGATCGCTGAAAAACGGAAGAATAATGAAGCCTCTAATGTGGAGATTGACCTTTATACAACTCTTGAGATTGTCAATGAAATGTGGGAACGTGGTTTTAAGTTTGGCAAGTTAGATCTATACCGTAGTGATGCGACTGAATTCATCATTGATGGAGATACCCTCATCCCACCATTTGTAGCAATGGATGGTCTGGGAGAGAACGTTGCTAAGCAGTTGGTGCGTGCGCGTGAAGAGGGTGAGTTCCTCTCTAAAACCGAACTGCGCAAGCGTGGTGGACTTTCATCAACCTTGGTTGAAAAGATGGATGAAATGGGGATTCTCGGTAATATGCCAGAGGATAACCAGTTGAGTTTGTTTGATGATTTGTTTTAAGGATTAGAACGGAGAACATCTTTATGAAACTTAGAATCTTTGCGGAAGATAAACCTGCTGAAAAGGTTTTTGACTATCAGCTAGAGCTGGCAGATGAAACAATTATCCTATCAACAGCGCTCTTGTCTGGTGCCATTGCTTTAGCAGGATTATTTTCTGCTTTGAAGGAAAAATAACAAAAGAAAAGGAAGAATAGAATGGTTTTACCAAATTTTAAAGAAAATCTAGAAAAATATGCGAAATTATTGGTTGCGAATGGAATTAACGTGCAACCTGGTCACACCTTGGCTCTTTCTATTGATGTGGAGCAAAGTGAGTTGGCGCATTTGATCGTGAAAGAAGCTTATGCCTTGGGTGCACATGAGGTCATCGTTCAGTGGACAGATGATGTCATCAACCGTGAGAAATTCCTCCACGCGCCGATGGATCGTCTGGACAATGTGCCAGAATACAAGATTGCTGAGATGAACTATCTCTTGGAAAACAAGGCTAGCCGTCTCGGTGTCCGTTCATCTGATCCAGGTGCATTGAACGGAGTGGATGCGGACAAGCTTTCAGCTTCTGCAAAAGCGATGGGACTCGCTATGAAGCCAATGCGTATCGCAACGCAATCCAACAAGGTTAGCTGGACTGTAGCAGCTGCTGCTGGACTGGAGTGGGCTAAAAAAGTCTTTCCAAATGCTACGAGTGACGAAGAAGCAGTCGATCTCCTTTGGGACCAAATCTTCAAAACTTGCCGTGTCTACGAAGAAGATCCTGTTAAAGCTTGGGAAGAGCATGCTGCTATCCTTAAGAGCAAGGCAGAAATGCTCAATAAAGAGCAATTTTCAGCCCTTCACTACACAGCGCCAGGGACAGATTTGACTCTTGGTTTGCCGAAGAACCACGTTTGGGAATCAGCTGGTGCTATCAATGCACAGGGGGAAGGATTCTTGCCAAATATGCCGACAGAGGAAGTCTTTACTGCTCCTGACTTCCGTCGTGCAGATGGGTATGTAACCTCTACAAAACCACTTAGCTACAATGGTAATATCATCGAAGGTATTAAGGTAACCTTCAAGGACGGTCAAATCGTGGATATTTCAGCTGAGAAGGGTGATCAGGTCATGAAGGACCTTGTCTTTGAAAATGCGGGTGCGCGTGCCTTGGGTGAATGTGCCTTGGTACCAGATCCAAGCCCAATTTCTCAGTCAGGCATTACCTTCTTTAACACACTTTTCGATGAGAATGCTTCAAACCACTTGGCTATCGGTGCAGCCTATGCGACTAGCGTTGTTGGTGGAGCGGAGATGCGCGAAGAGGAGCTTGAAGCTGCAGGGCTTAACCGTTCAGATGTTCACGTGGACTTTATGATTGGTTCGAATCAAATGGATATCGATGGTATCCGTGAGGATGGAACACGCGTACCACTCTTCCGCAATGGAGATTGGGCAATTTAAGGAGAAGCTATGCTTGGAAGTATGTTTGTTGGTCTCCTAGTGGGACTCTTGGCAGGTGCTTTAACCAATCGCGGAGAAAGCATGGGATGCTTTGGGAAAATGTTTCTCGGCTGGATTGGTGCTTCTTTGGGGCACCTGCTCTTTGGAACTTGGGGTCCAAACCTAGCGGGGATAGCTATTGTTCCAGCTGTTTTAGGTGCTATGGTTGTCTTAGCTATTTTCTGGAGACGAGGAAGTTAATTTCTTAAATCTGATACTCAATGAAAATCAAAGAGCAAACTAGGAAACTAGCCGCAGGCTACTCAAAGCACTGCTTTGCGGTTGTAGATAGAACTGACGAAGTCAGTAACATCTATACGGCAAGGCGACGTTGACGCGGTTTGAAGAGATTTTTGAAGAGTATGAAACGAAAAGGAGGTTGGTCATTGTACCAGCCTCCTTTTGAGTATGATATAATAGTTCTATGAGATTAGATAAATTTTTAGTTGCCTGCGCTGTAGGGAGTCGGACGGAGGTAAAAAACTTGCTCAAGGCTGGACGCGTGACGGTCAATGGCAAGAAAGAAAAATCAGCAAAATTGCAAATAAATGAAGAAAAAGACGAAATTCGCTTTGATGGTCAAGTGCTAGAGTACGAGGAGTTTGTCTACTACATGATGAACAAGCCCCAAGGAGTCATTTCAGCGACTGAGGATTCTAAACACAGAACAGTGTTGGACTTGTTGGATGATATTGCTCGGACCAAGGAAGTTTTTCCAGTAGGGCGCTTGGATATTGATACGCATGGTCTTCTGCTCTTGACCAATGACGGCCAGCTTGCCCATTCTCTTCTTTCGCCTAAACGTCATGTGGATAAGACTTATCTAGCTCAAGTCAAAGGTATTATGACCCAAGAAGATGTGGAGACATTTGCCAAGGGCATTCCGCTCAAAGACTTTACCTGTCAGCCTGCTAGACTGGAGCTTGTATCGGTAGATCCAGAAAAAAATCAAAGTCTGGTTCGGGTGACCATTGCAGAAGGGAAGTTTCATCAGGTTAAACGCATGGTAGCCTATTGTGGAAAGGAAGTCGTCGACTTGCACCGTTTGACGATGGGAACACTGATTTTAGACGAGAACCTGAAAAGGGGTGAGTGGCGTCGCTTGACCCAGGAGGAGTTAGAAGTTCTCCTTGCTAGTATTGCTTAGTTTGGATTATGTTAGAAAAGGTGAGGGAGAATGTCCTTACCTTTTTCGTTTTTCAGTTGCTTCCTTTGTGAAAAGAGTTATAATAGACAGTAGAATAAAAGGAGGAATCTATGAACGCTATTCAAGAATCATTTACGGATCAATTATTTGCTAACTATGAAGCAAATGTAAAATACCAAGCTATCGAAAATGCTGCAAGCCATAACGGAATTTTCGCAGCCCTAGAACGTCGCCAAAGCCATGTAGACAATACACCTGTTTTCTCATTGGATTTGACCAAGGACAAGGTTACTAACCAGAAAGCGTCTGGTCGTTGCTGGATGTTTGCAGCTCTCAACACCTTCCGCCACAAACTCATTTCTCAATACAAATTGGAGAACTTTGAATTGTCACAAGCCCACACCTTCTTCTGGGACAAGTATGAGAAATCAAACTGGTTCTTGGAGCAAGTCATTGCGACTGCAGACCAAGACTTAACTAGCCGCAAGGTTAGCTTCCTACTCCAAACACCACAACAAGACGGTGGACAGTGGGATATGGTAGTGTCCCTCTTTGAGAAATATGGTGTCGTTCCTAAGTCAGTTTACCCTGAGTCTATCTCATCTAGCAATAGCCGTGAGCTCAATGCCATCCTCAACAAATTGCTTCGTCAGGATGCCCAAATCTTGCGTGATTTACTAGCATCTGGTGCAGACCAAGCGACTGTTCAAGCCAAGAAGGAAGACCTCTTGCAAGAAATCTTTAACTTCCTTGCTATGTCACTAGGTCTTCCACCACGTAAATTTGACTTTGCTTATCGCGATAAGGATGATAACTACCAAAGTGAAAAGGGGATCACGCCACAAGAGTTTTACAAGAAATATGTCAATCTTCCTTTAGAAGATTATGTTTCTGTTATCAACGCACCAACTGCTGACAAGCCTTACGGTAAATCTTACACAGTTGAGATGTTGGGGAATGTGGTTGGTAGCCGTGCAGTTCGCTACATCAACGTTCCAATGGAGCGATTGAAAGAATTGGCGATTGCCCAAATGCAAACGGGTGAGACTGTTTGGTTTGGTTCAGATGTTAGCCAACTCAGCAATCGTAAAGCTGGAATCCTTGCGACAGATGTTTATGACTTTGAATCAAGCATGGACATTAAACTGACTCAAGACAAGGCTGGACGTTTGGACTATAGCGAAAGCCTGATGACCCACGCCATGGTCTTGACAGGTGTGGATTTGGATGAAAACGGCAAGTCAACCAAGTGGAAGGTTGAAAACTCATGGGGAGACAAGGTCGGTACAGATGGTTACTTTGTTGCCTCAGACGCTTGGATGGATGAATACACCTACCAAATCGTTGTCCGTAAGGAATTGCTGACAGCAGATGAACAAGCTGCTTATGAAGCAGAACCAATCGTACTTGCACCATGGGATCCAATGGGTGCCTTGGCAGAATAAAGCATAAAGAAAAGAGGTTAGGGGAATCCTAGCCTCTTTTGTTTTTAAGTGCTTCTTAAAGTGGCAATAGATGATACTTGCCAAGGGAGTTCTTCTTATTTTGAGTCTTTAAGTGACAGAGAAAAAGATATGTGTTATTATAGTAGTACAAAAGGATATCGGAGTAGAAATGAAGTATTTAAGCAGCCAAGACATCAAGGGTCGTCAACGAAATATCAGCGACATTAAACCTTATAAAACAACCAAGGAAATCGTCGTTTCAAATATCTTTACCTTCTTTAATGCCATGAACTTGGCTCTGGCAGTTCTGGTAGCCACAACCTTGCGATTTGAGAATATGCTCTTTTTAGGTGTGATTGCTATCAATACAGCCATTGGGATTTTCCAAGAAGTGCGTTCAAAAAATGCTTTGGAAAAGCTAAGTTTACTTGGTAAAAGTAAGTACAGAGTCAATCGAGATGGTCAAACGATTGAGGTTGCTTCAGAGGACATCGTTCTAGGCGAGTACCTGCATCTCAATCTGGGAGATCAGGTGCCTGTAGATGCAGAAGTGCTTGAAGGGAATATTGAAGTGGATGAGTCCTTGCTGACGGGTGAGAGTGATTCTATCTGTAAAACGGTTGGTGACAAGCTGATGAGCGGAAGCAATGTTGTCAGCGGTACTTGTCTGATCCTTGCTACAGCTGTGGGTCCCGATAGTTATATCAACAAACTCGCAAAATCCAGCAAGGAATTCAAAAAATACCCTTCTCAACTGCGCGATTATATGGATAAGATTTTAAAAATCGTCTCTATCCTGCTGGTGCCAGTTGCCATTCTGCTCTATGTCAGAGGTTTTAGTCTAGGGCGGACTTATGTTGAGATTGTCTTGGGAAGTTCTGGTGCTCTGGTCGGTATGATTCCAGAGGGTTTGATTCTCTTAGTCAGCGTTTCTCTAGCAGTAGCAGCCATGAAGCTGGCCCAAAAGAAGGTTCTGGTGCAAGAGCTATACTGTGTAGAGACCTTGGCGCGGGTAGATGTTCTTTGTTTTGATAAGACAGGTACCATCACTACGGGGAATATGAAGGTCCAAGAAATGGATGCTAATGTGGCAGAGAAACTCTCGACTTATCTAGCCTATTTTGACGATGAAAATGCAACTTCGCGCGCTCTGAAGACTTACTTAACCTGTGAGAAAAAGTGGGAAGTTCAAGAAGTCGGTGCCTTTTCAAGCAAAAACAAGTATTCTTTTGTCCAAGTAAAAGAGGGTGGGACCTATTTCTTCGGAGCCTGTGAGTTTCTAGGCTTTACCCAGCCGATGGATGCCTACTATGAACATCTAAAACAGCAAGGTTTTCGGATCTTAACACTCGCTCATAGCAAGGACCAGATTACGAGTCCAGCCAATATGGAACTACTAGGCCACGTCGTTTTGTCAGATGAGATTAAGGACAATACCAAGGAAACCTTTGACTATTTCGAATCTCAAGGTGTTGAAGTGAAGATTATCAGTGGTGATAATCATGTGGCTGTATATGGGGTGGCTCGTAAGGCAGGTTTTAAGGAAGAAGCCCGTGCGATTGATATGACCAAGGTGAGTGAACAAGATTTTGAAAGAGTGGTCTTGGAACATGAAATCTTTGGACGTGTGACACCTGAACAGAAAGAAAAGATGGTATCTATTTTGCAAAATGCTGGTAAAACAGTTGCAATGAGTGGTGACGGGGTCAATGATGTTCTGGCTCTCAAGAAAGCAGATATCAGCTTTGCTATGAAGGGTGCTACGAGTGCAGCCAAAAGTGTGTCCAATATTGTTTTTCTAACAGATGACTTTGCAGTATTTTATGATATCTTGATGGAAGGTCGCCGTGTGATTAATAACATTCAAAAGGTAGCCTCTCTCTTTCTAACAAAGACCTTCTTCTCCATCGTGTTTGCGATTTTGAGTGTGGTATTTGGTTTGGAATTCGCCTTTATTCCCATTCAGTTTACAATCATTTCAGCCATTACGATTGGGATTCCATCCTTCTTCCTAACTTTTGAGTCCAATAAAGAAAAGGTTAGTACACATTTTATGCGAGATATTTTGACCAATGCTGCGATTGGTGGTGGCATTCTGGTTGCTAGTGTACTCTTGACGAACTTCTTTATCACTGTCCCAGGTCAGGTCAAATTTATTTGCTTCCTACTGGCTTTAATCAATGGTCTGTGTCTAGTTGCCAAGGTCAGCCTGCCTTTTAATCGATACAAACTAGTCTTGCTCGTACTTTTGAGCCTTGCAGCCCTTATAGGAGTGCTTGCCAACACCTTTATCTTGCAAGGAGCTTTTGTGCCTTTAGAAACCAGCCAAGTCGTCTATGTAGCCATCCTAGCAGTGGTGATTGGAGGCTTGCATTATTTGACTAGAAGAAAAAGTTGATACACAAAAAGAATCAGGATTATTACCTGATTCTTTTTTATTTATATTCTCGATGGTTTACATGATACCGAAGAAACGAGCTGCAATACCTACTGCAAAGAGAGCAAGGATGATTGCGATTGGTGATACTTTTTTCTTAAGCAACCACATGCAAAGGAAAGTAAGGAGAAGTCCCATCAATCCTGGAATCAATGAGTTCAACTGACCTTGAAGGGTTTGTGGTTGAACGCTATCCAAGCTCAATCCGCTGAGTGCTTGACCAAGGATTCCCTTCAATTCTCCACCTGTTACAGCGCCTTCTGGGAAGTTGATATAAGCACCTTCTGCCAATTGTTTACCTGGAAGGTTCACAGTAAAGTTGATAGATACCCAACGTTGTACAAGAACAGCAAGGATGAACATACCAAGGATGGATGCTCCTTTGGTGATGTCTTTCAAAATACCACCAGACATGTCTTTAGTGATTTCAGATCCAGCTTTGTAACCGAACTCTTGTGTATACCATAGGAAGGCCATACGGATAGCATTCCATCCAAAGAAGAAGAGAAGGGGACCAACAATGTTACCAGATGCAGCAAGTGATGCACCAAGGGCTCCAAGGATAGGACGAACTGTAAACCAGAATACTGGGTCACCGATACCAGCAAGAGGCCCCATCATACCGATCTTAACCCCTTGGATAGCCGCGTCGTCGATTTCAACACCGTTAGCGCGCTCTTCTTCAAGTGCAAGAGTAACCCCCATGATAGGAGCAGCTACGTATGGGTGAGTGTTGAAGAACTCAAGGTGACGCTCAAGAGCAGCCGCTTGGTCTTCTTTTTTAGTGTACAATTTTTTGATAGCTGGGATTAATGAGTAAGCCCAACCCAAGTTTTGCATACGTTCGTAGTTCCAAGAACCTTGAAGGAATTGTGAACGCCACCAAACTTTTTGACGATCTGATTTTGATAATTGAATTTTTTCAGCCATGATTGATCCCCTTTCTAGTAGTCTTCTAGGATATCACCGATTGGGTCGTTAGAAGTCGCAGCTCCGCCGCCACCGTTTCCACCTTGTTTTGTAAGGTTAAGGTAGATGAAGGCAAGGGCAACACCGATGACACCAAGGGCAATCAAAGTCAATTGAGAAATCGCAGCAAGTGCAAAACCGATAGCGAAGAATGGCCATACTTCACGAGTTGCCATCATGTTGATAACCATAGCATAACCAACGGCAACGACCATAGCACCACCGACAGCCATACCACCATTCAACCAGTCTGGCATCAAACCAAGAGCATCTTGAACAGCAGAAGCTGGGATAGCGATAAGGAAGGCAGCAGGGATTGCAATACGAAGACCTTGAAGAAGAAGTGCAACAAAGTGAGCACGTTCAACAGCCGCAATATTTCCTTCTTTAGCAGCAGCGTCAGCAGTGTGAACCAAGGCAACTGAGATTGTACGAACAATCATAGTCAAGAAAAGTCCAGCTACGGCAAGAGGGATAGCTGTTGCTGTTGCAACGGCGATACCTTCAGTAGTAAAGTTACCACCTTTGATCAAGATGATCGCTGCGGCAACAGATGCAAGAGCAGCGTCAGGAGCTACGGCAGCTCCGATGTTTGCCCAACCAAGGGCGATCATTTGAAGAGATCCACCAAGCATAACACCTGCTTCGAGGTTACCAGTTGCAAGTCCGATAAGGGTACATGCGACGATTGGTTGATGGAATTGGAATTGGTCGAGGATACCTTCAAGACCTGCAAGGAAGGCAACAACTACAACCAAGATAGCAGAAATGATTGAAATATCTGACATGGTTTTATTCCTTTTCTATTTAGTTTTAATAAAGAATTTAATCCTGTTTTCAAAAATGATCGAAACAGATTAACATTATTGAACGTTTGCTTTCTTAATCAAGTCAAACAAATCTTTTTTCGTGTCGTTTGGTACTTTACGTACGTCAAATTCAACACCGAGGTCACGCAATTTTTCAAAGGTTGCAACGTCTTCTTTGTCCATAGACAAAACGTTGTTAATCATTGTTTTACCTGTTGAGTGAGCCATAGAACCAACGTTAAGGGTCTTGATTGGCACGCCACCTTCGATAGCACGAAGTGCATCTTGTGGAGTTTCAAACAAGATAAGGGCATGAGTTTCGCCGAAACGTGGGTCTTTTGCAACGTCGATCAATTTTTGAATTGGGACAACGTTAGCTTTTACTCCGTTTGGAGCTGCTTGTTTGATCAATTCTTTACGCAACTCGTCGTTTGCAACGTTGTCTGAAGCAACGATGATACGATCTGCTTTTGAATCTGGAGTCCAAGCAGTGGCAACCTGACCGTGAAGGAGACGAGTGTCTAGACGAGCAAGGTTGATTTTCAGTTTACCGTCACCGATAACTGTTCCTTCTGGAATAGCAGCTTGTGCAACTGGAGCAGCTGCAGCAGTTGCAACTTCCTCAACTGGGTTAAGCTCTTCTGGAAGAGCCTTGATGCCATCTTTGGCTTCTTTAATGATATTCGCAGCGACTTTATCCACACCTGCATTCGCGTCCATAAGGCGCTCTGTGTAGGCTTGGATCAACATCGGCAAGTTAAGTCCTGTGATGATGGCAAACTTACGTTCTGGATTTTCTCCCATCACGCGGCTAGCTTGGTTGAATGGAGATCCACTCCAAAGGTCAGCCAATACTAGAACCTCATCTTCTGCGTCAAATGCAGCCACAGCGTTGTTGAATTTAGCGTAAAGGTCATCTGGACCTTCATTTGGCATAAAGGTCACAACTTGAACCTTTTCTTGTTCACCAAAGATCATAGATCCTGACTGATGAATACCCGCAGCAAATTCGCCGTGGCTCGCAATAATGATTCCGATACTCATTATTGTCATTCCTCCTTATAAAATGTTTGACTGTATGTTTAAGAAAACTTTAAGCCTAACCTTAAGTATAAACCGTTTTCATATAAAAATCAACTACTTTTTCTAAAAAGATGTAAAAGTTTTCATAGAATGACTTTTTAAAAATATTAATATACCAATGCTTTTGAGAGATAAATGAAAATGGTAATGGAAAATTTAATATAAAAATACAGAAAATAAGTCGCTTTTGTGAAAACAAAATGAAAACAAAAAGGAAAGATTGCGACCATGCAATCTTCCCTTTTATAGGAATAAATTTTGTAAAGTGTAGGCAACTCCATCTTCTTCGTTGGTCAGAGGAAGTTGTTCGTCTGCATATGGAAGAAGAGCAGGATTGGCGTTTTTCATAGCATATCCCTTGCCTGCAAATGCCAACATTTCAGTGTCATTATGCTCATCACCAAAGGCGATTAAGTCTTTTTTATCACGATTCATCACATTGAGCAAGTACTCTAGAGCAAATGCCTTGTTTACACCTTTGGGAGTACACTCGAGGATGTTGAGGGGACCGCCCCAGGTATTGATAGCTAGTTGGTGCTGATAAAAACGATTCATTTCGTCCGCTAAAGCGTATTTGTCTTCAGCCCTTGTTTGCAAAAGGATGCAGTTGGGATCTTTGGTTACTCGTTCAGGTTTGAATTGATTTTCCGGCCGGAAGTTCTCTACGCCAAATAGTTTAGGATCCGCAATTTCTTCATTCGGAGTCGTGATATAGAATTTTTTTCGATATTCTCCTGCAATAAAATCAGCCTGGATGTCCTCCGTGCGCTTGACCATGTCTAGGAGGTATTTTTTGTCCAAGGTCAAGCACTTTTCGTGCGCCCAAGTCTGTCCTGGTAGATGGGTAAGGGAACCATTAAAGTTAATCATGGGAGTATGCAATTCTAGCTCACGATAGAAGTCTTTTGCCATACGATACGGACGGCCTGTCGTGATGATGACATGGTGTCCTTTTTCTGAAATTTTTTTGATCGTCTCTTTGGTGAAATCGGAGAGCTTGCTTTCACTATTCAGCAGGGTTCCGTCCAAATCGACTGCGATAATTTTTTTAGTCATATAAACCTTCCTAGTCGTTTCCAGATAAGATGTCTTCTATTATATCAAAAAGAAGGAAGAAAAGCAGATAAGAACAAAAACTCAGTTGCTTTGATTTATTAAATAAATCAAACAAACATATTGAAAAGGTGAATGATAAATGATATAATACTGATATTGTTCGTAAAAAACAAAAGGAGATTAAAGATGGACAAACTATTTAAACTAAAAGAGCACGGGACAGATGTCCGTACAGAGGTGCTTGCTGGTTTAACAACATTCTTTGCAATGAGTTATATTCTCTTTGTAAACCCTCAAATGCTTTCCCAAACGGGTATGCCTGTTCAAGGTGTGTTCTTGGCAACGATTATCGGTTCTGTAGTCGGTACCTTGATGATGGCTTTCTATGCTAATTTGCCATACGCACAAGCACCAGGTATGGGATTGAATGCCTTCTTTACATTTACAGTTGTATTTGGGATGGGCTATACTTGGAAAGAAGCTCTTGGTATGGTCTTCATTTGTGGAATTATTTCACTGATTATTACCTTGACAAATGTTCGTAAAATGATCATCGAATCTATTCCCACAACACTTCGTTCAGCTATTTCGGCTGGTATTGGTGTTTTCCTTGCCTATGTTGGGATTAAGAATGCTGGTCTCTTGAAATTCTCAATCGATCCAGGTACTTATACTGTAGCAGGTGAAGGAGCGGACAAGGCACAAGCTGCACTTACAGCAAACTCAGCAGCTGTTCCAGGCTTGGTAGACTTCAATACTCCAGCCGTATTGGTGGCTCTTGCAGGTCTGGCTATTACCATCTTCTTTGTTGTTAAAGGCATCAAGGGTGGAATCATTCTTTCTATTTTAACAACGACTGTCCTTGCCATTGCTGTTGGTGTTGTGAATTTGTCAGGGATCGACTTTGCTAGCAATAATCTTTCATCAGCGGTTAATGATTTAGGAACTTTGTTTGGTGCTGCTCTTGGTTCAGAAGGTTTAGGATCTTTGATTTCAAACACTTCGCGTTTACCAGAAACCTTGATGGCTATTCTTGCCTTCTCACTAACGGATATTTTTGATACAATCGGTACTCTTATCGGTACTGGTGAAAAAGTTGGTATCGTTGCGACAAGTGGGGAAAACCATGAGTCAGTTAAATTGGACAAGGCTCTTTACTCTGACTTGGTGGCAACTTCAGTAGGTGCCATTGCAGGTACTTCAAACGTTACAACCTATGTTGAGTCTGCGGCGGGTATCGGTGCTGGTGGACGTACTGGGTTGACAGCCCTAGTGGTTGCGATCTGTTTTGCTCTATCTAGCTTCTTTAGCCCACTTCTAGCGATTGTTCCGACAGCTGCAACAGCACCAATTTTGATCATCGTCGGAATCATGATGCTTTCTAACTTGAAAAATATCCCTTGGGATGATATGGCTGAAGCGGTTCCTGCCTTCTTCACATCTATCTTTATGGGATTCAGCTACTCTATCACACAAGGGATTGCTGTTGGTTTCTTGACATATACCTTGACAAAAGTTGTCAAAGGTCAAGCCAAGGATGTGCACGTGATGATTTGGATTTTGGATGCCTTGTTTATCCTTAACTATATCAGTATGGCGCTATAAATGGTATAATAGGAAAAGGGGAGTCTCCCCTTTTTAATTATAAGGAGGTACATCATGAAAGATAAGACGATTTGGCAAGAGGTTTTGAACAGAGGGAAATGGGTGCTCATCCTTTTGGTAGCTTTTGTTCTATCTCAATTTCCCATAGGACTTGCTTTGTTTTTAGCAAACAAACAGTTTCCGATTTTACAGTCAGGGCTCTTAGTTGGTGCCCTATCCATAGTCGTTTTGATTGTATTCATTATTGGTGCACGAAAAACACAACTTGCTACTTTTAATCTATCCTTTTTTAAGGCAAAAGACTTGGCTCGCTTGGTACTGAGTTATCTGGTGATTTTTGCGACAAATCTCTTGGGTTCACTCCTGCTTCGACTAACAAATGAGGCAACAACCAATAACCAATCAATACTGAATGGTTTGGTTCAGAATAGTTCCTTGATTTCAACTTTCTTCCTACTAGTCTTGATTGCGCCGATTTGTGAAGAAATTTTGTGTCGTGGAATTATTCCTAAAAAGATCTTCCGTGGAAAAGAAAAACTAGGTTTTGTTGTTGGTGCAATCGTCTTTGCCTTGCTCCATATGCCAACCAATTTACCTTCTGTGATTATTTATGGAGGAATGTCAACGGTTTTGACTTGGACAGCCTATAAGACTGAGCGTTTGGAGATGTCCATTTTGCTTCATATGATTCTCAATGGTATTGCATTTTGTTTGTTGGCCTTATTGGTGTTGATTAGTAGAAATCTAGGTCTATCATTCTAAACCATTGGCCTACTTGGAAAAGATGAATACTAACGTGTCCATCTTTTTTCTTTTTATGGTAAAATAGAGGGATAATATGGTAGAGAACCTTAAGGGAGTAACCGTTATGTCCAATAAAGTCAACCGTGGAAAAACAGCTATTTGTGGAATTATCAATGTAACACCAGATTCTTTTTCAGATGGTGGGCACTTTTTTGCTCTTGAGCAGGCGCTCCAGCAGGCTCGTAAATTGATAGCAGAAGGAGCGAGCATGCTAGATATCGGTGGAGAATCGACTCGGCCGGGCAGTAGCTATGTTGAGATCGAAGAGGAAATCCAGCGTGTTGTTCCAGTGATTAAAGCTATCCGTGAGGAAAGTGATGTTCTCATTTCCATTGATACTTGGAAAAGTCAGGTGGCAGAGGCTGCTTTGGCTGCTGGTGCCAATCTGGTCAATGATATCACTGGTCTCATGGGAGATGAGAGAATGGCGGATGTGGTTGCTAAAGCTGGAGCGAAAGTGGTTATCATGTTTAATCCAGTTATGGCTCGACCTCAGCACCCTAGTTCGCTCATATTTCCTCATTTTGGTTTTGGTCAAACCTTTACAGAAAAAGAGTTAGCTGATTTTGAAAAAATGCCAATCGAAGACCTGATGATGGCTTTCTTTGACAGAGCCCTAGCGAGAGCGAATCAAGCTGGGATAGCAAGAGAAAATATTCTGCTGGATCCAGGGATTGGCTTTGGTCTGACTAAGAAAGAAAATCTACTCCTTCTACGTGATCTGGATAAACTGCATCAGAAAGGCTATCCGATCTTTCTTGGAGTTTCGCGTAAGCGGTTTGTCATTAATATCCTGGAGGAAAATGGCTTTGAAGTCAATCCTGAAACGGAAGTCGGTTTCCGCAATCGGGACACAGCTTCGGCTCATGTAACCAGTATCGCTGCGAGACAGGGTGTGGAAGTGGTGCGCGTGCATGATGTAGCCAGTCACAGGATGGCGGTTGAAATTGCGTCAGCCATTCGTTTGGCAGATGATGCAGAAAATCTAGATTTAAAACAATATAAGTAAGATGAACGAAATTCAAAACAATCAGTGGATTGCCCACTACCGGACGGACCAACCGCATTTTGGTTTGGAGCGAATGGTGGAACTCCTAGCTCTGCGAGGCAATCCCCATCTCAAACTTAAGGTCATCCATATCGGGGGGACCAATGGCAAGGGGTCGACCATTGCTTTTTTGAAAAAGATGCTGGAAGGGCTAGACCTGAGAGTTGGGGTGTTCAGCTCGCCCTATCTCATTCATTATACAGACCAGATTAGCATTAATGGGGAATCCATTCCCGAGGCTAGGCTAGAAGCCCTCATGGCAGACTATCAGTCTTTGCTTGAGGGGGAATCTGCTACCAATTTGCAGGGGACAACCGAATTTGAGATTATCACAGCTCTAGCTTATGATTACTTTGCCTCAGAGCAAGTAGATGTGGCTATCATGGAAGTCGGCATGGGTGGTCTTTTGGATAGTACTAATGTTTGCCAGCCAATTTTAACAGGAATTACGACCATTGGACTGGATCATGTGGCCCTACTTGGTGATACCTTGGAAGCCATAGCAGAGCAGAAAGCTGGTATTATCAAACAAGGTATTTCCTTGGTGACAGGTCATATTGTTCCTAAAGCCTTGACTGTGATAGACTCTATTGCAGAAGCTAAAAATGCGCCTAGACTTGCCTATGGAAAAGATTATCAGGTTCGTCATCAAGAAAGCGTGGTAGCTGGTGAAATCTTTGATTATACTAGTTCTGTCAGACAAGGTCGCTTTCAAACAGGTCTGCTTGGTTTGCACCAGATAGAAAATGCGGGGATGGCGCTTGCTCTCCTAGACACTTATTGCCAGGAGACTGGACGGGAGTTGGCAAGTAATGACTTGGTTGCTCAAGCTTTGAAAGAGACCAGATGGCCAGGGCGTTTGGAGGTCGTGTCTAGCGACCCCTTGATGATTTTGGATGGGGCCCACAATCCCCATGCTATCAAGGCTTTATTAGCAACCTTGCAAGAACGCTTTGCGGATTATCATAAGGAAATCCTCTTTACTTGTATCAAGACCAAGGCCTTGGAGGATATGCTGGATTTGCTAGAGACGGTGCCAGATAGTCAATTGACTTTAACCCATTTTGACGATAGTCGGGCGACGGATGAAAGCGTGCTGAAAGAGACAGCCAAGTCTAGAAATCTCAATTACCAAATTTGGCAGGATTTTCTAGAGCAGAAATTGACAGATAAAAATGAAGAGAAACAAACAGTTAGGATTGTCACAGGTTCCTTGTATTTCTTGAGCCAAGTGAGAGCCTATCTGATGGAGAGGAAGAACGAGAATGGATACACAAAAGATTGAAACGGCTGTAAAAATGATTATTGAGGCTGTTGGTGAGGACGCTAACCGCGAGGGCTTGCAGGAAACACCTGCTCGTGTAGCTCGTATGTACCAAGAGATTTTTTCAGGTCTTGGCCAAACTGCTGAGGAACACCTGTCAAAATCCTTTGAGATTATCGACGATAATATGGTTGTAGAAAAGGATATCTTTTTCCACACTATGTGTGAGCACCACTTTTTGCCCTTTTATGGGAGAGCGCACATTGCCTACATTCCAGATGGTCGGGTGGCAGGCTTGTCTAAGCTAGCCCGTACGGTTGAAGTTTATTCTAAAAAACCACAAATTCAAGAGCGTTTGAATATTGAGGTGGCCGATGCCTTGATGGACTATCTGGGTGCTAAAGGAGCCTTTGTTGTCATTGAGGCGGAACATATGTGTATGAGCATGCGTGGTGTCAGAAAGCCAGGCACGGCAACCTTGACGACAGTAGCGCGAGGTGTATTTGAAATAGATAAAGACCTCCGAGACCAGGCTTATCGTTTAATGGGACTATAATACCCTTCGAAAATCAAATTCAAACCACGTCAGCTTCACCTTGCCGTAGGTGCGGTTACTGACTTCGTCAGTTCTATCCACAACCTCAAAACAGTGTTTTTAGCTGATTTCGTCAGTTTTATCTACAACCTCAAAGCAGTGCTTTGAGCAACCTGCGGCTAGCTTCCTAGTTTGCTCTTTGATTTTCATTGAGTATAAAAAGAATCCGCTTCATGCGGATTTTTCTAGAAAGGACTAATTATGGATCAACTGCAGATTAAAGATTTGGAAATTTTTGCCTATCATGGTCTTTTCCCTAGTGAGAAAGAATTAGGGCAGAAGTTTGTTATTTCCGCAAGCTTATCCTATGATATGACCAAGGCGGCTACAGAATTGGATTTAACAGCTTCTGTCCATTACGGAGAACTGTGTCAGCAGTGGACGACTTGGTTTCAGGAAAGCACTGAGGACTTGATTGAAACGGTAGCCTACAAATTAGTTGAACGTACCTTTGAGACCTATCCTCTTGTCCAAGAGATTGAGTTGGAACTAAAAAAACCGTGGGCTCCAGTGCATTTACCATTGGATACCTGCTCGGTGACCATTCGCCGTCGCAAACAACGGGCCTTTATCGCTCTAGGAAGTAATATGGGAGATAAGCAAGCAAACTTGGAGCAAGCCATTGACAAACTGCGAACTCGAGGTATCCATATTCTCAAAGAGTCCAGTGTTTTGACGACGGAGCCTTGGGGTGGTGTGGATCAGGATAGCTTTGCCAATCAGGTGATTGAAGTAGAAACCTGGCTACCAGCACCAGTCTTGTTAGAAACATTGTTAGCCATTGAGTTAGAAATGGGACGGGTTCGAGAGGTGCATTGGGGGCCTCGTTTGATTGATTTGGACCTACTCTTTATGGAGGACCAGATTATTTACACAGACGAGCTCATATTGCCTCATCCTTATATAGCAGAACGCCTCTTTGTTCTTGAGCCGTTAGTGGAAATAGCTCCCCATTTTATCCATCCGATCCTAAAGCAACCAATTCGATACTTGGTTGACCAGTTGGAGCAAGGAAATGCCTAAGCTTTCCGAGACCTATAGTAAGTGGAAGAGTATTGGGGAGGGACTACTTGCTATTGTTTTAGGGCTTCTCTTGATTCGATTTGGACAAGTTATTCCGAGAATGGGATACCAGTTGCTGATGGGTTACTTTTCCTTGTCAGCAGTTTGGCACTTGTTGACTCGCTGGTTTCAGGATAAAAAACGTCGGGAAAATATCTTTGTAACCTTGGGAAAGCTGGCGGTTGCGGCTCTGGTGTTTGACTCTATCATCTTGCAAGACCTTGCCCTCTATCTCCTGGTTTTTATCATTGCGAGCTACCAGCTGTTTACGGGCATCATTAGTCTTGTGACCTGGTCTCTCTATCGAAAAAATGCCATTCATCCTCGGCTCCATCATCTCTTCGATGCTGTATGGATGATAGGATTCGGTCTTTATAGCATCTCTCCTTTTCACGATGCAGCGAATTTTGAATTGCTCTTGCTTGGGTTTTACTTGCTCATGCTAGGAGCTAGTAGCCTCCGGGACGGTTTCTTTTTTGAAAAGATAGAAAACAATCCCAAGCTGAAACGACGAATGCGAATGACCTTGCCGATCTTTGTGACGGCTTTGATCCCTATCAGCACCTTGCGAAAACTAAATGAGTGGCTGGCAAATCATGAAAGCCAAGAAGGGGAAGTTCATTCAGAAAGAAAAAACGACCAGACGGTTGATCTGGAAATTTTTGTCCATACCTCAGAAACCTCTTTCTTCCTTGCTATGGGACATGTGGATATTTGTTATCAAGGGAAGGTTATTTCCTATGGTTCCTATGATCCCCACTCGGAGCGTTTATTCGGCATGGTTGGAGACGGTGTTTTGTTTAAGGCCAATCGGGAAAAATACATCGAACTCTGTAAGAGGGAAAGTCAGAAGACCTTGTTTGCTTATGGTCTGAGTTTGACGGACCAACAGAAAGCAGCTATCCAAGCTCGCCTAGCGGAGATAGAAGACCTGTTAATTCCTTGGGAACCAAGTTCGCAGTTGATGAAAAGAAGAGAGGGAGAGGTCAAGCATACCTACTCATACCAACTGAAAGAGGAAGCAGATGCGACCCTCTATAAATTCAGCTCATCCGAGTTTAAGACCTACTTCGTTCTCAGTACCAATTGTGTCTTGCTGGCAGACTCTATCGTAGGAAAAGCTGGGACTGATATATTGAGTCCCCAAGGTTTCATTGTGCCAGGGACTTATCAGGATTACCTTGATTTAGAGTATACAAAACCCAATGGTCTAGTTGTTAGTCGATCCATTTATTAGAAAAAGAAAACTCTAGTTCCTCAGCAGTTTGCGCCGAGAAGCTAGAGTTTTTAAAATAGGTCATTTTCTTCTGGAAGGAGGATGGTTTCTCTACCGTCTAGGTCTAAAACAAGGACCCTGGGAGGGTAAAGCGGATCGAAAGGATGATTGAAATCAAAATCAATACTAGTCGGAAGGTGCTGGCTAGAAAAATGGAAGGTGATGGTCCCCTTATTGTTGAGCAGCTGAAACTCAAGTTCTTCTTCTAATTCAAAGACATTTTTCAGGAAATGATCAATAATATACCATAAAGAGTCAATGACATCATCAGGCAAGCTGGTCACGACACCAAAACTAGCGGAACGTCTCTGTGTATTTGTAAAAGCCATGTTTTCCTCCCCCTTTTATTTTCCTTATCATACAGCAAAATGTCTTAAAAATCAAGAAATCCTACTTGCTTTTTCAAAATGGGAATAAACTGTGAAATTTTTTCAAAGTTTCTCTAAAAAATACTTGAAAGTGTTTACAATAAGTGATAAAATGGAGTAAGTAGATGCGTGAAAGCGAAATTTTCATTATAGAAAGGAAACGGAATGAACACAGATGATACAGTAACGATTTATGACGTCGCCCGTGAAGCAGGAGTTTCAATGGCAACAGTTAGCCGTGTCGTTAATGGCAACAAGAATGTTAAAGAGAACACTCGAAAAAAAGTCCTAGAAGTGATTGATCGCTTGGACTATCGTCCAAATGCGGTAGCCCGTGGTTTAGCTAGCAAGAAAACAACGACAGTCGGAGTTGTGATTCCGAACATTACCAATGGTTATTTCTCAACACTTGCTAAGGGGATTGACGACATTGCTGAAATGTACAAGTATAACATTGTCCTAGCAAATAGTGATGAGGATGATGAAAAGGAAGTTTCAGTGGTTAACACTCTCTTTTCAAAACAAGTCGATGGGATTATCTTTATGGGCTATCACTTGACTGAAAAGATTCGTTCAGAGTTTTCTCGTTCACGGACACCGGTTGTTCTTGCTGGTACTGTGGATGTAGAACACCAACTTCCAAGTGTAAATATCGACTACAAACAAGCAACGATTGATGCCGTGAGCTACCTTCTCAAAGAAAATGAGAAAATTGCTTTTGTGAGTGGACCACTCGTCGATGATATCAATGGCAAGGTTCGTTTGATTGGTTATAAGGAAGCCTTGAAAAAAGCTGGGCATTCTTATAGCGAGGGCTTGGTCTTTGAATCAAAATACAGCTATGACGATGGTTATGCCTTGGCAGAACGCTTGATTTCATCACAAGCTACAGCCGCAGTTGTAACAGGTGATGAATTGGCGGCGGGTGTGTTGAATGGTTTGGCTGACCACGGTGTGTCTGTGCCAGAAGAGTTTGAAATCATTACGACAGATGACTCTCAGATTGCACGATTCACTCGTCCAAACTTGACTACTATTGCCCAACCTCTTTATGACCTAGGTGCTATCAGCATGCGTATGTTGACTAAGATTATGCATAAGGAAGAGTTGGAAGAACGTGAAGTTCTCCTGCCTCATGGTTTGACAGAACGTCGCTCTACACGAAAACGTAAATAGAAAAAATCAGGGAATCATGAAGATTTCCTGATTTTGCGTTCTAGAGTAGAGGTTTATCCTTCCATATAGTCTTTCAAAGCCTGCCCTTTTAATCCAGCATTAAGGGCAATTAATAATTTGAGGCGCGCTTTTTGAGCGTTGAGTTCTTTGACAAAGAAAACCCCTGCTCGTTGCAACTGCACTCCTCCGCCTTGGTAGGCGTAGACAGGTTCAGCAATACCATTAAAGCATCGTGAGACCAAGGCGACTGGGATTCCTTTTTGCAGGAGATTTTCCAACTTTTGAGCTGTTTCTTTGGGAACATTGCCTGCTCCAAAGGCCTGAATGACTAAGCCATCCAGCTGTTCCAAGTCTAACATATCGATCAGCTCGTCTGTCATACCGGCATAGGCTGAGATGATGGGAACTAGACCTTGAATATGTTCGAGATCAAACCGGACACGGGGTTCAGCCGTTTTGAAGTAGAGGATTTCTTGCTTCATGATGAGGCCAAGTGGACCATGTGTTGGGGTTTGAAAGGTGCTGACATTAGTCGTATGAGTTTTGGTAACATACTTGGCTGCATGGATCTCATCGTTCATGACGACCAGCACACCCTTGTCGGCTGCTTTATCATCACTGGCAACTCGTAAAGCGCTCAGATAGTTATAAACACCATCGCTACCAAGTTCGTTTGAACTACGCATGGCACCTGTTAGAACGATGGGGATGGGCGGAATTTTCATGGTATCAAGGAAGTAGGCTGTTTCTTCTAAGGTATCTGTACCATGTGTGATGACAACTCCATCGTAGTTATCAGTTTCCTCTTTAATCTTATGATAGAGTGCAAGCATATGCTTGGGTTTGATATGAGGGCTTGGCAGATTAAAAAAGTCTAGGGCATGAACCTCAATCCCTTCAAGCGGATTGGAAACATGGTTCATGGGATTTTCCTGGCTAGTTACAACGGCACCAGTGGCGTCTGCTTGCATGGAAATAGTCCCACCTGTATGTAAAACAAGGATTTTCTTAGGCATGATTTAGTCACTCTTTCTGAAATGTGGTATAATCATTGTAACACAAAAGGGGAGAATGGGACAGGATGGAAGTCAAGGCTGTTTTTTTTGATATCGATGGAACGCTAGTCAACGATCGCAAGAGTGTTTTGAAATCCACTAAGGACGCGATTAAGATTGTCAAAGAGCAAGGAGTGCTTGTTGGAGTAGCGACAGGACGAGGGCCGTTTTTTGTCAAGGAATTGATGGAAGACTTGGACTTGGATTTTGCGGTGACCTACAATGGCCAATACATTTTTAATAAAGAAAAGGTGCTCTTTGCAAGTCCGATTGCTAAGTCAAGCCTGCGTCAACTGATTGCTTATGCTAAAAAGGAGCGTAAAGAAATCGCTCTTGGAACCGAGCATGCCGTTGTTGGTTCGAAAATTATGTCATTTGGTCTCGGATCCTTTTCTCAACTGGTTAGTCGTTTTATTCCGACTGTTCTGACAAGAACCGTTAGCCGTTCCTTTAATCGAATGGTCAGCAAGGCAGTTCCTCAAAAGGAAGACGACTTGCTTAACTTGATTAATCAGCCCATTTATCAAGTTTTGATGCTGATGACTCCAGAAGAATCTGAGAAGGCAGCAGCTGATTTTGAAGACTTGAAATTGACTCGAAGCAATCCTTTTGCCGCAGATATCATTAACCAAGGCAATTCCAAACTAGAAGGCATTCGCCGAGTCGGGAAAGAATATGGCTTTGATCTCAATCAAGTCATGGCGTTTGGTGATTCAGACAATGACCTAGAAATGTTGGCGGGTGTTGGTATGTCGGTTGCTATGGGAAATGGCAGTAGCAGTGTCAAAGAAGTCGCCAAGCATATTACGGCAAGTAATCAACAAGATGGTATCCACAAGGCGCTCGAGCACTTTGGTGTTTTGGCTTCAGAAAAAGTGTTTGTCAGTCGAGACTACCACTTTAATAAGGTCAAAACCTTCCACCACATGATGGATGAACGAACTCAAGAAGAGCCACGGGCATGGGATGCTGAAGGTGCAACCCACCGCGCAGATTTTAAAATTGAAGAATTAGTAGAGTTTGTTCGCGCAGCAAGTTCTTCGGAGGAAGAATTCCAAAACTCCCTTGCAAGCATGCATGAGGCACTTGATAAGGCGGCAGAGAAAGTGGCGAAAAAGACGCCTGCTAAGCAAAATCTGGTCGGTCAAGTGGATGCTTTGATTGATACATTGTATTTCACATACGGCAGCTTTGTATTGATGGGAGTAGATCCAGAACGCATTTTTGATATTGTCCATGAAGCGAATATGGGGAAGGTTTTCCCTGATGGAAAAGCTCATTTTGACCCAGTTACACACAAGATTTTAAAGCCAGATGACTGGGAAGAAAAATATGCTCCAGAACCTGCCATCCGACAGGAACTACAACGTCAGTTTAAAGCTTATGAGCGACATAAAGAAAGAAAAAATAAAAAATAAGAGAAAATTCTTTTCCCTGGATGAAAAATTCGGGGATTTTTTCGAGGCTAAAAACCGAACAATTACATAAATAGAACTAATTATTGTTAGCATATTTATACTTATTTTGAATAACAAAACGCTTGAAATTTTTTTTGAAAACGAAAATAAAAATATTTTAGTTTACAAAAAATAATGCAGCGTGGCACTTTCCCCCAATTTATCTAGCTTTTTTTTAAAAAAATATCAAAAAAAGACGAGTCAAATTATTTGATGTTTAAAAGTTGATGTGTTAGAATAACTTCAGAAAGCGAATAAATATAAAATCCTCATGCTACTACAATATGCTCTTTTTAAAGACAGAAAGTCAACTTGTTTATTTCAGGCCTGTTAACAAGTTGATGTGAAGAATTCACTCTAGTTTTGAGGTTTAGTTATAAAATTGTGCACAAATGCTTTCCAAATTTTTATTATTTTAATTTTCAAGTTTAGAAATTAAAGAATTAAGAGGTTGAAATGAAGAAAAAATATACCTATTTGACAGCTTCTGTTTTAACAGCTGTAACAATGCTTCCAACTTTTGCACCAAGTGAAGCTCACGCTGCTTACAATTGGAATGGGAATAATAGCTACTATACAAGAACTAGCCGTCGTTCAAGCAATCGTACTTCTAACCGTACTACTGCAAATCGTAGCCGCACATCAAACTATACTGTAAGAAGTTACGGCTACAACAGTTATTACCCAAGCTATAACTATGGCTACAATAGCTACTACCCAAGCTATAACTATGGATATGGTAGCTATTACCCAAGTTACAACTACGGTTACAATAATTGGAATAACTACTATGGCTATGACAACAGTAGCAACTACTATGGTTATAACTATTGGAATAGTTACAACAACCTTGCTAGCGATGAAAACTATATTTACTGGAATGGCAATCACTACTACCGCATGAACGACGGTAGCTACCGTATTTATCGTGACGGTCAGTGGAAACCTTTGACAAACAATAGTAACAACAACTCATCTACTAACAACTTGGAAAACGATCCGCACTATCGTTACGAAAATGGTTACCATTACTATGTATTAGACAATGGTGATTATTACTACTACCAAAATGGTAAGTGGGTCTTGGTGAAAGATTCTGCTGATACAACACCAGCACAACCGGCAACACCTGCTGAACCAAAACCAGAACAACCAACAACTCCGGTTGAGCCAGCACAGCCAAGTCAACCTGAAGTTCCTGCTCCAACACCAGCAGAACCAGAGACTCCAACACCAGCTCCTAGTGATAAACCTGAAGAGCCAACAACACCAGCTGAGCCAAAACCAGAACAACCAGCAACTCCAAGTGTTGACCTACCAGAAAATCCACCAATTAATGGTGCTGAAGGTGAATTTGATCCATTCAAGCCATCAACAGAAACACCAGCAGAACCAAAACCAGAAACACCAGCAACTCCAGCTATCCCAACAACACCAGGTTTGGTAACGACTGATGAACCAAGTGAAAACCAAATCCCTGATTATGTTGAAAAACCAGCTGAAGGATTGGAACACTTGGCTTGGGCACCAAATGGACAAACTCCAAAATTGGTTTACCCACCAGGTAAACCAGGTGATGCAGTCCTCAAGAATGATAAAAACTACTACTTCGACGGTAGTGCACATTACTACTATGTATCATCTAACTCAGAGCGTACAGGTTATTCAGCATACTGGAAGTGGCTTGGAGGAAAATGGAAACTTCAAGGGATGACTGATCCAAACGATCCAGCTCGTGATCCAAAACTTCACGAAAACACTGCTGATGACGAGTACATGTACAGTGACAAGAACTCAAGCGTGAAACTTTACTCAACTAACTTGGTAACGACTGCTAAAGCAGGTCAAGCATTGCCATTCAAGAATGTTGAAGAGTTCAAAAACTATGTCATCGAAAAAATGAATCCTAAGTTCCTTGATAACTCTGGTTGGGATGCTAAAGTTGAGTGGGAAATCGAAGATCCAGAAATCTTTGAGAAGACGAAAGAAAACCCATACGCTAAGGACTATGTCTTGATTGCAAATCTCAAGAGTGGTGTCGAAGACAAGAAATACAGTGATGTAGAATTTGGTTATGTGAAGTTTGTTTACCGTGTTGAAGCAACAAACGATACAAACTATGACTATGTTTCAAAAGCGAAAGAAGCTTTCGCTAAAATCAATGAGACTCGTAAAGCTCAAGGATTGAAAGAATTGACTTGGTCTGAAGACATTTATCAAAATCAAGCACTTCCAAAAGTAAATGAAATTTCACGTCAATACGATAGTACAGGCTTTGTAGGACGTCGTGATGAAGATGCTGCTGTTGTCGTTAAGAAATGGGCAAACAGTGGTTTGAGAGACTTGCTTCTCGATCCGAATGTCACTGAAGGAGCTGTAGCAGCAGTAGTTGATGGAAACGGTGTATACTACTGGGCATACAGTTACAAATAATTCAATCTTTTGAGATTGACTACTTTCTAAATAAGATAGAGGCTTTAAACTATTGTTTAAAGCCTTTTTGTGACCCAATCAGGACAAACAAAAAGGAGCCAGAGACTCCCTTTTTAATGATTACAATGTTTTTTCACTTTCTCTCACGACCAGCAAATCGACTTTTGCATGGCGGAGAATGTACTCAGATGAAGAGCCAACCAAGAGGCGTTCAAAGGCATTGAGCCCTGTTGCACCAACGAGAATCAGGTCAACGTTTTCTGCGTCTGGAATAGTACGGGCAAGGAGGGTTTTTGGATTTCCCATTTCGATGACGATATGAATATCGGTCACACCAGCATCTCTTGCGCGCTTTTCGTACTCCTTCATCAGACTTTCAGCATCGACTTGGAGTTCTTCGTAAACTTCAGCATCAAAGGTAGACACGCTTTGAAGAGCGCGTGTGTCGATAACATGGGCAATGGTGAGCTTGGATTCGTTGCGTAGAGCAGTGTAAACACCTTTGACGAAAGCCAAGTCTGCTTCTTTAGAACCATCAATTGCGACCATAACATTTTGGTAACGTTGTGCCATAATGAAACCTCCTGAAATTTTCTTACTGTTATTGTAACCCTTTTCACTAAAGAAGTAAAGTAAAAATCATATTTAAATAAATATTATTGGAGATTCGATTTGGTGGAGATATGTTAAAATAAAAGAAAACGGGATAGTAGGAAACACAGCGAGGGGATGAGAAAGTATGAAAGATTTTGTTCAAGATTCTAAAAAAATAAGTTTTCTTTATCATGGAATTATCCTTGCGTCACTTGTAGGTGAAGTAGTGATGCTTTGGCAGCTGGAAAGAGTCATGCCCGTTCTCTATCCAGGTTTTGTTGGATTTCTTCTCTTTCACCTAGTCTACCACATCATTTTATTTGTGATTGCAAAGAGAAGTTGTCGCTTGGACTATTTGGTCACGTGGGGGCTCTTTCTCATGTTTAATCTTTTGTATGATTCTTTTTTAGCGCTGATCTTTCTAGGTTTGTCTTTTGGTATGTGAGAAAATACTTCTGTATTCTAGTTGTTTAGACGGTGAGAACCTAGTCGTTGTGAGTTTTTTTCTTTGCTTGCTCATTTCAGGAAACTTGTCGCAATCCCTTTCTAGTGGTATAATGTTACTATCTCGATGAATTGAGGAAACAAGATGAAAGAATATAACAAGTCTAGTAAGTTAGAGCACGTTGCCTATGATATCCGTGGTCCTGTTTTGGAAGAAGCTATGCGGATGCGAGCAAACGGAGAAAAGATTTTACGTCTGAATACAGGAAATCCAGCAGAATTTGGCTTTACTGCACCAGATGAGGTCATTCATGACTTGATTATGAATGCGCGTGATAGTGAGGGATATTCTGACTCCAAAGGGATTTTCTCAGCCCGCAAGGCCATCATGCAGTATTGCCAACTGAAGAAATTCCCCAATGTAGACATTGATGATATCTACCTCGGAAATGGTGTCAGTGAGCTGATTGTTATGTCCATGCAAGGGCTTTTGGATAATGGCGATGAGGTCTTGGTGCCTATGCCAGACTATCCTCTCTGGACAGCTGCGGTCAGCCTAGCTGGGGGAAATGCCGTTCACTATATCTGTGATGAAGCTGCAGAATGGTACCCAGATATTGACGATATTAAGTCAAAAATTACTTCCAATACCAAGGCAATCGTCCTTATCAATCCAAATAACCCAACTGGAGCCCTTTATCCTAAGGAACTCTTGTTGGAGATTATTGAGATTGCTCGTCAGAACGATTTGATTATCTTTGCGGATGAGATTTATGACCGCATGGTGATGGATGGGCATGTGCATACGCCTGTGGCGAGCTTGGCACCTGATGTTTTCTGTGTCAGCATGAATGGTCTGTCAAAATCCCATCGTATCGCTGGTTTTCGTGTAGGATGGATGGTCTTGTCTGGTCCTAAGCACCATGTCAAGGGTTATATCGAAGGTCTCAATATGCTGTCCAATATGCGTCTTTGCTCTAACGTTTTGGCCCAGCAAGTCGTACAAACATCACTGGGTGGGCACCAGTCAGTAGATGAATTGCTCCTTCCTGGTGGACGGATTTACGAGCAAAGAAACTTCATTTACAATGCTATCCAAGATATCCCAGGTTTGTCTGCGGTCAAACCGAAGGCGGGTCTTTATATCTTCCCTAAAATTGACCGCAGTATGTACCGCATCGATGATGATGAACAGTTCGTTCTTGATTTCTTGAAGCAGGAAAAGGTTCTCTTGGTTCATGGTCGTGGTTTTAACTGGAAGGAACCAGACCATTTCCGTATCGTTTACCTTCCTCGTGTGGACGAATTAGCGCAAATCCAAGAAAAGATGACACGTTTCTTGAGTCAGTATCGTAGATAAGGCTTTCATAGGGAAAAGCAGGAAACATTTCCTTAGAGCTATTGACAAATAGGTAAGAATCAGATAGAATAGTAAAGTATGTTTAGTAACTGATCACTTTATAGCCGGCTAAACGAATACAAAATCTATGAGGAGGTATTCATCGTGAAACGTACTTATCAACCAAGTAAACTTCGTCGTGCGCGTAAACACGGATTCCGTAACCGTATGTCAACTAAAAACGGTCGTCGCGTATTGGCAGCTCGTCGTCGTAAAGGACGCAAAGTTTTGGCTGCATAATCCAAACGAATTCAACAAAGAAGTCAGTAGGAACTCGAGTCTACTGGCTTTTCTTTTTATCTTAAAGGGTGAATTGTCCACGAAATCGGTCATTTCAAATAGAACTCATGGAGGGCTCATTTAAAAGGTCACATACAAAAAAACTCAAAACCAGATATAAGTTACTGATTTTGAGTTTTTGTTTATTCTTTTAAGTGATAAGAGTAGCTAGCGACAACGACGTCTTCGTGCCATCTGAGAGCGTATTTTAGTTTGAGGCTCATTTGATTGTGCAGGATATTTTGCCAAGGCTTGTTAGGGATAAACTGTGGTACAAGAACTGTAACGGTGTAGTTTTTTTGCTTAGCTTCTTGGGCGATTCGTTTGACATACTTAACGCTAGGGGTGATGATGTCGCGGTAGCTAGTATTGATATTCTTCAGAGTGATATTTGGGAAGTAATCGGCAAATTCCTGAAGAATTTCTTGGTCTTTTTCTGCCGTTTCTTTAGTCGAAATGTGCATGGCTAACACTTCATCACCGATACTTTGAGCGTAGTTAATGGCTCCGACACTTACTCGAGTGACATTTCCTACTAGAACAAGGACAAGATTGCCGTCATAAGTGCGCTTTTCAATTCCTTCGTAGAGTCGTAGTTGTTTTGCCACTTTTTGGTAATGGCTGTGAATGGACAAAAAGAGGAAGGTTAAAACTAGGATAATTGGGAAGAATGGCCAGATATCACCCAGTCTGAAGAGGAGTAAAATGAGAACGATAGCATAACAAATGATGGCCCCAATGATATTGGCAAAGGCAGGTTTTAAGAAGTTTGCTCCTTTTTCCTTTTTCCAATGACGAATCATCCCAGTCTGAGAAAGGGCAAAGGGAACGAAGACCCCGATAGTATAAAGAGGAATCAAGCGTTCAGTATTCCCATTAAAAATGAGAAGAAGGATCATAGCTCCAAAAGCCAGAGTTAAGATACCGTTGGAGTAGCCAAGGCGATCCCCTTTTTCCATAAAGAGATGGGGCATGTACTTGTTTTTAGCCATATTGTAGGCCAACATAGGGAAGGCTGAAAAGCCAGTATTTGCAGCTACAGCTAGAATCAAGGCTGTTGAGAACTGGAAGAGATAGTAACTAGCATGACCAAAGAATGAATCACCAAGAATGCCCTTGGCCATTTGCGAGAGGATGGTTTCTCCATTTTGAGGTGTGATGCCCATCCAGTAGTTTAGGAAGGTAATGCCCGCAAAAAGAAATCCTAAAATCAGCGACATGATGGTCAGGGTCTGAGCAGCATTCTTTTCTTTCGGAGTTTTGAAAAATGGTACCGCATTTGAAATAGCCTCAACCCCTGTCAGAGAGGCAGAGCCACTGGTAAAGGCTCTCAATAGGAGAACGATGGAAAGGCTCGGAACGGTTTGCCCAATGGTTGAAGTCGCCTGATAGTTTAGGGAACCTGTAAATAGTTGAAAGAACCCATAAAGCAAGAGAAAGACGGTACTGAAGATAAAGAGGTAGACGGGAATCATCAGAGAGCTGGCAGATTCTTTCAATCCTCTTAAATTCAAGAGCATGAGCAAGCAGACTAGGAAAATAGAGATATGAAGATTGTAGGGATGGAGGGCAGGAATGGCTGCTGTAATAGCATCAGCTCCAGACGCAACGGATACGGCTACTGTCAGCATATAGTCAACAAGGAGGCTGCCCCCTGCAATCAAGCCTAATTCAGGGGAGAGATTTTCCCGAGTAACCATATAAGCTCCTCCACCTTGAGGATAGGCGTGAATAATTTGACGATAGGAAATGGTCAAACTAGCGAGGAGTAAGAGGACAAAAATACCGATAGGGAGGCTCCACCAAATAGCGAGAGGAGAGAGACTGACTAATACGAGAATGACTTGTTCAGGTCCATAGGCAATAGAAGACAGGGCATCACTGGATAACATTGCAAGTGCCTGCATTTTTCCAAGTAATCCCCCTTCACTATCTGTGAGAGACTTGAGTGGTCGACCGATAAAGGTATATTTTAATTTTCTAAACATTTTCTTTTCCTTTGATGAAAATTTCAATAAGTGTTATTATACTGCTTTGAAAAAATGCAGTCAAGGGAGAATGATCGGTATTAGAATATTTTTACAAGCCGGGGGATGCTATTTTTGGTATAATAGATGGAAGAAAATGAGGTTAGAAGAGATGATTTTTGATACGCACACACATTTAAATGTAGAAGAATTTGCAGGACGTGAGGCAGAAGAAATCGCCTTGGCTGCTGAGATGGGTGTGACACAGATGAATATTGTTGGTTTTGATACACCGACCATTGAGCGAGCCTTGGAATTGGCAGATGAGTATGAGCAACTCTACGCAACTATTGGCTGGCATCCGACGGAAGCAGGGACTTACACAGACGAGGTCGAAGCTTACTTGCTTGAAAAACTAAAACATCCCAAGGTTGTTGCCTTGGGGGAGATTGGTCTGGACTACCACTGGATGACAGCACCTAAGGAAGTGCAGGAACAGGTTTTTCGTCGTCAGATTCAGCTGTCTAAGGACTTGGATTTGCCTTTTGTGGTCCACACTCGTGATGCGCTTGAAGATACTTATGAGATTATCAAGAGTGAGGGCGTTGGTCCTCGTGGTGGGATTATGCATTCATTTTCAGGATCTCTCGAGTGGGCTGAGAAGTTTGTCGAGCTTGGCATGACTATTTCTTTCTCAGGTGTGGTGACCTTTAAGAAAGCGACAGATATACAAGAGGCTGCTAGGGAACTTCCTTTGGATAAAATCCTTGTTGAGACAGATGCCCCTTACCTAGCTCCTGTTCCTAAACGTGGCCGTGAAAACAAAACAGCCTACACACGATACGTGGTGGACTTTATCGCCGACTTGCGTGGGATGACGACTGAGGAGTTAGCCGCAGTAACAACTGCAAATGCAGAGCGTATCTTTGGATTGGACAGCAAGTGATGAAAGAAAAAATTTCCCAAGTCATCGTGGTTGAAGGTCGCGATGATACGGCCAATCTCAAACGTTACTTTGATGTAGAGACCTATGAAACACGAGGTTCCGCAATAAATGACCAGGATATAGAACGTATTCAGCGCCTGCATGATTTGCATGGAGTTATTGTTTTTACCGATCCAGATTTTAATGGGGAACGCATTCGTCGCATGATTATGACGGCCATTCCAACAGTGCAGCATGCCTTTCTCAAGCGAGAAGAGGCTGTTCCCAAATCCAAGCCCAAGGGACGTTCTCTGGGAATCGAACACGCCAGCTATGAAGATCTAAAAGCAGCGTTGGCTCAGGTGACAGAGCAATTTGAAAACAAGAACGAGTTTGACATCAGTCGTGGTGACTTGATTCGCCTAGGTTTCCTAGCGGGAGCAGACAGCCGTAGGCGCCGAGAGTATCTAGGCGAACAGCTCCGCATCGGCTATTCCAACGGCAAGCAACTCCTCAAGCGGTTGGAGTTATTTGGGGTAACCTTGGCAGAAGTGGAAGAAGTGATGGCTAAGTATTCAGACTAACGGAGTCAGAAATGAAAAAAGTAATTATTACGGGTGGCAATAGTGGTATTGGCTATCAGGCTGCAAAACAATTAGCTGAAAAGGGGTGGTCAGTAACTCTCTTTTGTAGACGGAAGGAAGCTGCTGAGCAAGCCTGTGAGGAAATCTGCCAACAAACAGGAAATCCGCATGTAGATTATATCTTGGTTGATTTATCTGAGATGAAAAGTATCAAGGAAGCGGTAGAACAGTATATCCAAAAAGAAGAGACTTTAGATGTTTTAATGAACAATGCGGCTGATTTTGACTTATCGGTCAAAAAGCCGATTCTTAGCAAAGACGGAGTGGAAAAGCAATTTGCGACCAATGTGGTTGCTCCCTTTTTACTTTCTACCTTGTTAAAGGGCTTGTTGGAAAAATCTGAGAGTGGTCGGATTATTAATATTTCTTCTCAAGGGCTGATGCTTTATCCTTTCATGAAGCTTGATTTTAAAAATTTAGCTGGTCAAAAACATTATAGTCCTGCCAAGACCTATTATCAGAATAAACTGGCCTTGTTGATGCTGTCGCTTTATATGCGGAAACATTGGAAAGGTATCAAAATTCAGGCAATCCGTGTGACCAATGTCAAAGTTGATATGCGCCGCTATAATCACCTAAGCGCTTTTATGAAAAAATTGTATAAAATCAAGTCAAGATTTTCGATTAGTCCTGAAGAAATGGCCAAAGTCTACACAGCCTTATCTACAGAAGATGGCCATGACGGTTTTCTGTATGACGAGAAATGCAGGGAAGTAAAAGCAAATAGATCTGCTTACGAAGAAGAGGAGCAAGCAAAACTATATTCCTTACTTGAACAACTGACCTTTTCAAGAGACAATCTATAAAGAATTAGAAAAATAAATTTTATGCTTACTTCAATAGTGGAAAGAAATTTAGATATCGAAATCTGTTTGGAGAGTCCTGAAAAGTGATAACAATAACCAGATAGCCCAAAAATACAAAGGGAATGTGTTACAATAGAGGTAATAGCATATGCTTCAACTATGCTCAATACCATGCCTGATAAAAAAAGATAATTGATAAAATCAGCACTTGGGTGAAATTAATGAGGAAAAGCAATGGGAATTTTTGATTTTTTTAAAAAGACAGAAGCACAGAAGACAACAGAAGAAACCAAAGGAGATGCTTGTCTAGGAGTTTTGGGTTTCTTCACGATGAAAGAAAAGAGGGAATTGCTGATTGCTGCGACTTTGGAAGGGAGTTTGACAGTTGGTGATCGTCTTCAGTTTTGCAATCCCGATCAAGGTATGGATACTCTTGAAACTGTAGTTGTAAAAAAACTTACTTGCCAAAACAAAGATGTGGAATCTCTTAGAGATGAGGAGTTAGTTTATCTAGAGATTGATATGCTTCCCTCTCTAGCTAAGTTAAAAAAGGGAAGTGTGCTCTATAGTCCTGGTGTAGATGAAAAAAAGCGTTTATCTAGCTATGCTTATGCTCTCTATCGAACTTTTGTGACTATTCAAGAAGGCAAAGTAAGCGATGAGGACTATCAGAATCTTAGTCTTGATGATAGTATCGAAATTTTACAGGCTTTTTTATGGGATTGCCGTCAAAAACCAAAAAGTGAAGAGAGCAATCAAGAAAATACTCGTAAGTCAGAGCGTCTAGCAGAAATTGTCAAGGACAAGTTGCTAGAAGCAGATTCGATTTATGCAGTTTATTCAGAAAATACTGGGGAACCTTATCTTTTCTCAACTACATATGATAGAGGTGACGAAGGCTATCTATGCACTGACCCGATGCTTATGCTATTTACCCCTCGTTGGTATCATCAGTATAAGGAAACAATTGAAAACCAATTAAAAGTGGTAAAACGGATTGAAAATACGGAAGATAAAAAAGGAATTGAGAATTTTCTTGGGACAGCCTTTTACTTGAATGGTGCTTTAGGAGCATTCTTTAATACCAAAGAAGTTAGTATAAGTTCTTCTATTTTAGTTCAAAAACCAGATTTTTCAGGCTTGCCAGAGATACAAGTTCCTGTTATGAACCCTGATATTGTGAGATGGATGCTTTTGATGGGACAGATGGATAGACCGACTACAGAAGAGGAAGAATTAATTTATAAACTCTATTATAAGTTCTTTTCAATGGCAATGCCAAAAGCTAAATTCCTTCTTCCTATAAATGCATCATCAGGATTTCCTGAACCTAGTCAGGAAAGTAATGCTCATGTTTTAGAAGAATCCGCTACATTTAATCTTCCGACTAGAGAAGGAAAAAATGGACGAAATTCGGTTTCAGTGTTTACTGATTGGAAACGTTTGCGAATGGTTTTCGATGAAAATTGGAGCGCTATGATTGAAAACGCTGGAGGCATGATTGAAATCTTTGACTATGCCATTAACCAGACTGAGTATTATAAAGCGGGTGTTTATGTCAGTGACAAAGCGTTTAAAGAAATGCAACAGTTCAGTGAGGAACTAGAAGGAAGAGCTAAAGGCTGATCAAGAGATGAAAATAATCGTTGATAGAGAGTCTATCTGTATGGGGGATGATGTTCTGCCTCACAAGGTAGAACTTGAAGTTCCTGAGGACATGACAGTAGAGGAATTTTGTGATTTTCTTCAAAAGGACAGATATTTGCCTAGATTGGATACAGAGTGGCTTCTCCGACATGGTGGGCAGACAATAACAAGCTATCATACAGAAACAAAAGAACTGACGAATCCCAATATCTATTTAAAAGACCTGATTCATCAGAGTTCTAGAGGAAATGAATTTGTTTGGATATATCGCCGTTCCTATTAGAAAAGAGAATAAATGATTTTCTTAAAAGATAATGAATGAAAATTAGAACAATATGCATTGACTTTTTGGTCACAAGAGGCAATCTAAACAGTTGGCCCTGTTTGGAGTGACTTTGACGGAAGGCAAAGCCTTCATAAAAATGGTGAAAGGAAACGATATGGCAAATAGAAGCTATATTTATTTAAAAAACGGGAAAGATGTACTTATTTTAACGGAGGGAGTTTACACCATTCCTTATTTTTGGCAATTATTTTGGGATGAAAAAGATGTGCGAATGCCTAATATTTTATGGAAAAAATTTAATATCTTACTTCCTATTGAAAAATTCCAGAAAAAGGCCACCCAAAACCGCTCCTTTTTAGAAAAGAACGCTCCTCAGACCTTGCAATTATATGATGATTTTGTTCGCTATATTCTTGCAAATGTCAAAGCAGGTGACATGCTAGGATTTGATGTTTTAGAAGTTGCTGATATGGATGGATTGACTACAGTTTCGCGAAAGCTTATAAAAAATATCCGAGCCATTCAGGAAAATCAACCCCAAGAATTGGATTTTTCTTTAACAGAAAAGAACATAATTTGGTCTGCTATGGGATTTCCTGATTATTATGCCTCAAAATTATTGCCAGAAGATAATATTCTAGACTCGGTTGCATACCAAGATGAATTGAAGAAAATGCAAGGCCCAAAAGAAAAACAAGCACAAGGTCGAGAAGAGAATCAAAAACAAGACCAAGAAGAAAAACAAGCACAGGGTCAAGAAGAGAACCAAGAACAACATCAAGAAGACGAGCAAGCACCACGTAAAGAAGCTGAGCAAGTGCAAGGCCAAGAAAATAAGCTAGCACCACGCAAAGAAGATGAGCAAGTGCTTGATGAGACTGGTGCCGAATCTAAAGATGACGAGTACCATATTCCTTTGAGATTTTGGTTTCTCTTGGTGTTGGTAATTGTTTGGGTTTATAGATTGTTTTTAGCTAACAAATAGAAAAGAGAATACATGAGAATTGCAGATTATAGCGTGACCAAGGCAGTGCTGGAACGTCACGGTTTTACCTTTAAAAAGTCCTTCGGACAAAATTTTCTGACCGATACCAATATTCTTCAAAAGATCGTGGATACAGCTGAGATTGATGACCAGGTTAATGTCATTGAAATTGGGCCAGGAATTGGTGCTTTGACGGAGTTTTTGGCTGAGCGTGCGGCAGAGGTTATGGCATTTGAAATCGACCACCGTTTGGTACCGATTTTAGCAGATACCCTGCGTGATTTTGACAATGTGACAGTAGTCAACGAGGACATTCTCAAAGTGGATTTGGCGCAGCATATCCAGAGTTTCAAAAATCCAGACCTACCAATCAAGGTAGTAGCCAACTTGCCTTACTACATTACGACTCCTATTCTCATGCACTTGATCGAGAGTGGCATTCCTTTTAGTGAGTTTGTCGTCATGATGCAAAAAGAAGTGGCGGATCGCATCTCAGCCCAACCCAACACCAAGGCTTACGGTAGTTTGTCGATTGCTGTGCAGTATTATATGACAGCTAAGGTTGCCTTCATCGTGCCTCGTACGGTCTTTGTGCCAGCCCCAAACGTGGACTCAGCCATTTTAAAAATGGTGCGCCGTCCAGAGCCTGCTGTAGCAGTAAAAGATGAGAACTTCTTCTTTAAGGTTTCCAAGGCTAGCTTCACTCATCGTCGCAAGACCTTGTGGAATAACTTGACAGGCTATTTTGGAAAGACTGAGGAAGTCAAGGATAAGCTGACCAAGGCTTTGGATCAGGCGGGCTTGTCACCATCTGTGCGTGGGGAAGCACTTAGCTTGGAAGAGTTTGCCAGTCTAGCTGATGCGCTTAAAGGACAAGGACTCTAAGATGCAGGGACAAATTATTAAAGCCTTGGCAGGATTCTACTATGTAGAGAGTGATGGCCAAGTCTATCAGACACGCGCGCGTGGAAATTTCCGTAAAAAAGGCCACACGCCCTATGTTGGGGATTGGGTAGACTTTTCTGCCGAGGAAAATTCAGAAGGTTATATCCTCAAAATTCACGAACGGAAAAATAGCCTGGTCCGTCCGCCTATTGTCAATATTGACCAAGCTGTGGTGATCATGTCAGTCAAGGAACCAGACTTCAACAGCAACTTGCTGGATCGGTTCTTGGTTCTTCTAGAACACAAGGGTATCCATCCTATCGTTTATATTTCTAAAATGGATTTGCTAGAAGATAAGGGAGAACTGGATTTTTATCAGCAGACTTACGGTGCCATTGGTTACGACTTTGTGACTAGTAAAGAAGAACTTTTGCCTTTGTTGACAGGAAAAGTGACGGTCTTTATGGGGCAGACAGGTGTTGGAAAATCAACCCTCCTCAATAAAATCGCACCGGACCTCAATCTTGAAACAGGAGAGATCTCAGACAGTCTAGGTCGTGGTCGTCATACCACTCGAGCTGTTAGTTTTTACAATCTCAATGGTGGGAAAATCGCAGATACACCAGGTTTTTCATCGCTGGATTACGAAGTAACAACGGCAGAAGACCTTAATCGAGCTTTTCCAGAAATTGCCAGTGTTAGTCGAGACTGCAAGTTCCGTACTTGTACCCATACCCATGAGCCGTCTTGTGCGGTTAAGCCGGCTGTAGAAGAAGGCGCTATTGCAACCTTCCGTTTTGACAACTACCTGCAATTCCTTAGTGAAATTGAAAATCGCAGAGAAACCTATAAAAAAGTCAGCAAAAAAATTCCAAAATAAGGAGAAACCTATGTCTCAATACAAGATTGCTCCGTCAATTCTGGCAGCAGATTATGCCAACTTTGAACGTGAAATCAAACGCCTAGAAGCAACTGGGGCAGAATATGCCCATATCGATATCATGGATGGTCACTTTGTACCGCAAATCAGTTTTGGTGCAGGTGTGGTTGAAGCTCTTCGCCCTCATAGCAAGATGGTCTTTGACTGCCACTTGATGGTATCAAATCCTGAGCATCATCTAGAAGATTTTGCGCGTGCAGGAGCGGACATCATCAGCATCCATGTGGAAGCAACACCTCATATCCATGGTGCTCTTCAAAAGATTCGTTCTCTAGGTGTCAAACCTTCTGTTGTCATTAACCCTGGTACGCCGGTTGAAGCTATCAAACACGTACTTCACCTAGTTGACCAAGTTTTGGTGATGACGGTTAACCCTGGCTTCGGCGGGCAAGCCTTTCTACCTGAAACCATGGATAAGATTCGTGAGTTGGTTGCCCTTCGTGAGGAAAAAGGTTTGAGCTTTGAGATTGAAGTCGATGGCGGTATTGATGACCAAACCATTGCTCAAGCCAAAGAAGCTGGAGCAACCGTTTTTGTAGCAGGATCCTATATCTTTAAGGGAGATGTCAATGAACGAGTGCAAACTCTCAGAAAACAACTGGACTAGGGTTGCCGTTTTTGCAGGCGGAGATCGCGGTCATTATCGGCCGGATTTTGATTGCTTTGTCGGTGTGGATCGAGGCTCACTCTGGGTCTTGGAAGAAGACCTGCCTCTGGCTCTAGCAGTTGGGGATTTTGATTCGGTGACTGCAGACGAACGTCAGGTGATTCAAAAACGTGCCCAACATTTTGTTCAAGCCCAGCCAGAAAAGGATGATACGGATCTGGAACTAGCACTTTTAACGATTTTTGGAAAAAATCCTCAAGCCCAAGTGACCATTTTTGGGGCTTTGGGTGGTCGTATTGATCATATGCTGGCTAATGTCTTTCTGCCTAGTAATCCCAAGTTGGCACCCTATATGCGTCAGATAGCGATTGAGGATGGGCAAAACTTGATTGCCTATTGTCCAGAAGGAACCAGTCAACTTGAACCCCGTTCGGACTACGACTATCTTGCTTTTATGCCTGTGAGGGATAGTCAGTTGACCATTCTCGGTGCCAAGTACGAATTGACTGAGGAGAATTTTTTCTTTAAAAAAGTGTACGCTTCTAACGAATATATAGATAGGGAAGTTTCGGTGACTTGCCCAGATGGCTATGTCGTCGTGCTACATAGCAAGGACAGGAGGTAGGATGGAGACTGTATTACTACTATTATTAATTGCCAACCTAGCTGGACTCTTTCTCATTTGGCAAAGGCAGGATAAGCAAGATAAGTACCTAGCCAAGAGCTTGGAGGATCAGGCAGACAATCTTTCAGACCAACTGGATTATCGCTTTGAACAAGCTAGGCAAGCCAGTCAGCTAGATCAAAAAGACTTGGAAGTGGCTGTCAGCGACCGTTTGCAAGAAGTGCGAATGGAGTTGCACCAAGGGCTGACGCAAGTCCGTCAAGAAATGACAGATAATCTTTTACAAACTAGGGACAAGACCGACCAACGCCTTCAAGCCCTGCAGGAGTCCAATGAGCAACGTTTGGAACAAATGCGCCAGACGGTCGAGGAAAAGCTAGAAAAGACCTTGCAGACGCGCTTGCAGGCTTCCTTCGAGACAGTTTCCAAACAACTGGAGTCTGTCAATCGTGGTCTTGGAGAGATGCAGACAGTTGCCCGCGATGTTGGTGCTCTTAACAAGGTTCTCTCTGGGACCAAGACGCGAGGGATTCTGGGAGAATTGCAACTGGGGCAAATCATCGAAGACATCATGACACCAGCCCAGTACGAACGAGAATACGCAACTGTTGAAAACTCTAGCGAGCGAGTAGAGTACGCCATCAAGTTACCTGGCCAAGGCGACCAGGAATATGTCTATTTGCCGATTGACTCCAAGTTTCCACTGGCGGATTATTACCGCTTGGAAGAAGCCTATGAAGCAGGCGATAAGGACGAAATCGAACGCTGTCGTAAGTCACTCCTAGCAAGCGTCAAGCGCTTTGCCAAGGATATCAAGAGCAAGTACATAGCACCACCTCGGACGACCAATTTTGGAATCTTGTTTGTTCCGACAGAAGGACTTTACTCAGAGATTGTTCGCAATCCGGTCTTCTTTGATGATTTGAGACGGGAGGAGCAGATTATTGTTGCTGGTCCAAGTACCCTATCAGCCCTGCTTAACTCTCTATCAGTTGGCTTCAAGACTCTCAATATCCAAAAGAGTGCCGACCATATCAGCAAGACTCTTGCCAGCGTCAAGACCGAGTTTGGCAAGTTTGGTGGCATTCTGGTCAAAGCACAAAAGCATCTCCAACATGCCTCTGGCAATATTGATGAATTATTAAACCGTCGTACCACAGCTATCGAGCGGACGCTCCGTCACATTGAATTATCAGAAGGTGAGCCTGCGCTTGATCTACTCCATTTCCAAGAAGATGAGGAAGAATATGAAGATTAGTCACATGAAAAAAGATGAGCTGTTTGAAGGCTTTTACCTGATCAAGTCAGCTGACCTGAGACAGACGCGTGCTGGGAAAAACTACTTAGCCTTTACCTTCCAAGACGATAGCGGCGAGATTGAAGGGAAGCTCTGGGATGCCCAACCTCATAACGTTGAGGCCTTTACCGCAGGGAAAGTCGTCCACATGCAGGGACGTCGAGAAGTTTATAATAATACACCTCAAGTCAATCAAATTACTCTTCGCTTGCCTCAGCCTGGGGAACCCAATGATCCAGCTGACTTCAAGGTCAAGTCACCAGTTGATGTCAAGGAAATCCGTGACTACATGTCGCAAATGATTTTCAAGATTGAAAATCCTGTCTGGCAGCGTATCGTTCGTAGTCTCTACACCAAGTATGATAAGGAATTCTACTCCTATCCGGCTGCCAAGACCAACCACCATGCCTTTGAAACAGGTTTGGCTTATCATACAGCAACCATGGTGCGCTTGGCAGATGCCATTAGCGATATCTACCCTCAGCTCAATAAGAGCCTTCTCTATGCTGGGATTATGTTGCATGACTTGGCTAAGGTTTTAGAACTCAGTGGTCCCGATCAGACGGAGTACACAGTTCGAGGCAATCTCATCGGCCATATCGCCCTCATCGATAGTGAAATAACCAAGACAGTCATGGAACTAGGCATCGATGATACTAGGGAAGAAGTGGTGCTACTGCGCCATGTTATCCTCAGTCATCATGGCTTACTGGAGTATGGAAGTCCAGTCCGTCCACGTATCATGGAGGCGGAGATTATCCATATGATTGACAATCTAGATGCCAGCATGATGATGATGTCAACAGCTCTAGCTTTGGTGGATAAAGGAGAGATGACCAATAAAATCTTCGCTATGGACAATCGTTCCTTCTATAAACCAGATTTAGATTAATAATTTAAGAAAAACGAGCATTTTTTACGCAATAATGTTCGTTTTTTTATGTGAATGTGGTATAATGGATAAAATATCAAAATTAAATGGAATGGTAAATAAAAATGAAATTAAGAAGAAGTGATCGGATGGTTGTCATTTCCAACTATTTGATTAATAATCCATACAAACTAACAAGTCTCAATACCTTTGCAGAAAAGTACGAATCTGCTAAATCATCGATTTCAGAGGACATCGTGATTATCAAGCGTGCCTTTGAGGAAATCGAAATCGGCCATATTCAGACTGTGACTGGAGCAGGTGGTGGCGTTATCTTTACACCATCAATTTCGAGTCATGAAGCCAAAGAAATGATCGCAGACTTGCGTGACAAACTTTCAGAAAGCGACCGTATCTTGCCAGGTGGCTACATTTACCTGTCTGATTTGCTTAGTACGCCTGCCATTTTGAAAAATATTGGGCGTATCATTGCCAAGAGCTTTATGGACCAAAAAATCGATGCCGTTATGACAGTAGCAACTAAAGGGGTTCCACTCGCAAATGCAGTTGCCAATGTCCTCAACGTTCCATTTGTCATTGTGCGTCGTGACTTGAAAATTACCGAAGGTTCAACGGTCAGCGTCAACTATGTTTCAGGTTCCAGCGGTGACCGCATTGAGAAGATGTTCCTTTCAAAACGCAGTCTCAAGGCAGGCAGTCGTGTCTTGATCGTGGATGACTTCCTGAAAGGTGGCGGAACTGTCAACGGTATGATTAGTCTCTTGCGTGAGTTTGACTCTGAACTAGCTGGCGTTGCAGTCTTTGCAGACAATGCCCAAGAAGAACGTGAAAAGCAGTTTGATTACAAGTCACTCTTGAAGGTTACCAATATTGATGTTAAGAACCAATCCATCGATGTTGAGATTGGAAATATCTTTGACGAAGACAAATAAGAGATAGAACTAAAGGTTGGAACGATTGTCCCAGCCTTTCTTTGCAAACAGAATAGAAGGATGCTTATGAAAACACCATTTATCAGCCGTGAAGATTTAGAAACAATTGTTGCAGAGTTCCCGACTCCCTTCCACTTGTATGACGAGAAGGGGATTCGTGAAAAAGCAAGAGCCGTCAACAAAGCCTTTTCTTGGAATAAGGGATTCAAAGAATATTTTGCAGTTAAGGCCACTCCAACTCCAGCCATCTTGAAAATCCTCCAAGAGGAAGGTTGTGGTGTGGACTGTTCTAGTTACGTGGAGCTCTTGATGAGCCACAAACTGGATTTCCCCGGTTCTGAAATCATGTTCTCTTCTAACAACACGCCTGACAAGGAATATGCCTATGCGCGTGAATTGGGTGCAACTATTAACTTGGATGCCTTTGAAGATATTGAACATCTGGAGCGAGCGGCAGGTATTCCAGAAATTATCTCTTGTCGTTACAATCCTGGAGGTGTTTTTGAGCTAGGAACAGATATCATGGACAATCCTGGAGAAGCCAAGTTTGGGATGACCAAGGACCAGCTTTTTGAAGCCTTTGCGATTTTGAAGGAAAAAGGAGCTAGGACTTTTGGGATTCATTCCTTCCTAGCATCCAATACCGTGACCCATCTCTACTATCCAGAGTTGGCACGTCAGCTCTTTGAATTGGCTGTTGAAATCAAGGAAAAGTTGGGTATTTCGCTAGACTTTATCAATCTTTCCGGCGGAATCGGAGTCAACTATCGCCCAGACCAGGAGCCGAATGATATTGCGATGATTGGTGAAGGTGTGCGTAAGGTTTATGAAGAAGTTCTTACGCCAGCAGGTCTTGGTCAGGTCAAGATTTTCACCGAATTAGGCCGCTTTATGTTAGCTCCTCACGGAGCTTTGATCACAAGAGTCACTCATAAGAAAAAAACCTATCGTACCTATCTGGGCGTGGACGCCTCAGCAGTCAACCTCATGCGCCCCGCCATGTATGGAGCCTACCACCATATCACCAATCTGACTCATCCAGATGAACCTGTTGAGGTGGTAGACGTGGTCGGTTCACTCTGTGAAAACAATGATAAATTTGCAGTGAATCGCGAGCTACCTCATACAGAAATCGGTGATTTGCTAGTGATTCATGATACAGGTGCACATGGATTCTCCATGGGTTACCAGTACAATGCCAAACTACGCTCGGCAGAAATCCTCTATACCGAAGAAGGAAAAGCCCGCCAAATCCGCCGTGCAGAGCGCCCTGAGGACTATTTTGCAACCTTGTATGGTTTTGACTTTGAATCGGATCATTAAAAGAAATTGAAAATGAAAGTGAAAAACAGATTGCTTTCTAAAAAATAGACAAAAAAACCTTGTTTTTCACCTTACTCGTGATATAATAAAACTATAAAACGGTTTCAAGGAAGGTGACGATATGTCTGAAGAAACAATTGACTATGGACAAGTGACAGGAATGGTGCATTCGACAGAGAGTTTTGGGGCGGTAGATGGCCCTGGGATTCGGTTTATTGTCTTTTTGCAGGGCTGTCACATGCGTTGCCAGTACTGTCATAACCCCGATACATGGGCGATGGAGACCAATAAATCACGCGAACGGACAGTAGACGATGTCTTGACAGAAGCTCTTCGCTACCGTGGTTTCTGGGGAGACAAGGGAGGAATCACTGTTAGTGGAGGAGAAGCTCTCTTACAGATTGATTTCCTAATTGCCCTCTTTACCAAGGCCAAGGAAAAAGGAATCCACTGTACCTTGGACACCTGTGCCCTTCCATTCCGTAACAAACCACGTTATCTCGAAAAGTTTAATAAACTCATGGCGGTGACAGACTTGGTTCTCCTGGATATCAAGGAAATCAACGAAGAACAGCATAAGATTGTCACAAGCCAAACCAATAAAAACATCTTGGCCTGTGCCCAGTACCTATCAGATATCGGGAAGCCTGTTTGGATTCGCCACGTGCTGGTTCCAGGATTGACAGATAGAGATGAGGATTTGATCGAACTTGGTAAGTTTGTCAAGACCCTCAAAAATGTTGACAAGTTTGAAATCTTGCCTTATCACACGATGGGTGAGTTCAAGTGGCGTGAACTTGGGATTCCTTATTCGCTTGAAGGGGTAAAACCACCAACAGCAGACCGTGTCAAGAATGCCAAGGAATTAATGGATACAGAAAGCTACCAAGACTATATGAAACGTGTTCATGGATAAAAAAGAAGCCTGATGGAGACATCGGGCTTTTGTGATGCAAAAAGGCTTAGCTGAGAGGCTAAGTCTTTTTCTTATTTTCTAGAATGTTGTTTACCAGCATTGCGTTTTTTATGTTTCTTATTAGTCATAATCGCAGTTGCTTGGTTTGGAGTGACATCTTTGCGTCCGCCTCCAGTTGAAAATGAACTTGCTTTTGGTGGATTTTTGGCAAATTCTTCACGAACTTTTTTGCGAAGTTTTGGACGAACGACATAGTTAACGATGAACTGTTGGAGAATCATCATGAAACCACCGACAACCCAGTAAAGGGTCACACTGGCTGGTGCGAAGAAGGAGAAGACGACAATCATGAGTGGGCTCATGTAAATCATTTTCTTGAGCTGTTCTCTTTGCATCTCATCTTCTACTCCATGAAGTGAGAGAAGTGATTGGAGATAGTAGAGGATACCAGCGAAGGCGACAAGGAGCAGACTTGGTGAACCAAGATCGATACCCAAGAAGGTAGAGCTAGCTACTCCATCAGTGTATTGGGCTGCAAAGTAGATAGCAGAGAAGAAAGGCATTTGAATGAGGATAGGGAAACATCCTACACCACCGAACATGCTGATGCCGTGTTCTTTCTGAGCTGCAAAGAGAGCTTGTTGGGCTTCTAATTTTTCTTCTTGAGTTGTTGCCTCTTTGAGGCGTGTTTGATGTGGCTCAAGGACATGTTTGAGGGCATTCATCTTTTCAGAGTGAAGCGTTGCCTTCCATGATTGGTAGATACCAAGTGGCAAGATAATCAAACGTACGATAATGGTTACGATAATGATAGCCACACCAAAGCCTAGACCTTTATCAGTAGCGAAGTACTTGATAGCTTCAGCCATAGGTGCTCCGATGGTATTCCAAATCAATCCTGTGGGTTGTCCTGTTGCTTTGTCTACTTGGACACAGCCTGACAAGACAAGTAGCATAGTCACTCCCATAGCAGAGAGGGCAAAACGTTTAATAGATTTCAATGTTTTCATTCCTTCTTTAAAAATTATACCTTTCTATTCTACTGTTTTTTTGTAAAATATACAATAGTTCTAGAGACCTAATTTGCGACTTTGAAGTCAGAATAGGATGAAAAGTTGCTCATTTGTACATCTAGATAGGTAACTTTTGAAAAAGGTGTCGGACCTTTTCGGATTTCTTGGATAAATTTTGCCATAGTGGCAGAGGAGTCTGCCTGAGCAAGAATTTCCACTGTGCCATCATCGTTATTCCAGACACGACCAGTGATGCCACCGATTTCAAGAGCTAAAGTATAAACACCCCAGCGAAAACCAACACCCTGCACCCTGCCTTGGGCAATCATTCTAACCTTTTGCATACCAAACCCCTTTGATTGTGTTATAATATTTCTATGACTATTATAACCTCAAAAGCCAATTCTGTGGTAAAAAATGCCAAGAAATTGCATCAAAAAAAATATCGAAAGTCTGCTTATTTGATTGAGGGCTGGCACTTGTTTGAAGAAGCTGTTCAAGCAGGAGTGACGATTGAAAAGGTCTTTGCCCTAGAAAGTTATCGAGATCAGCTAGCTGCTTTTCCTCAAACTATCTGGGTTTCAGAGGAGATTTTGCTAGATTTGGCAGATACGCAAACTCCTCAAGGGATTGTTGCAGTGATTCAAAAAGAAGAAGTGGGACTGCCTGATCTCCATCAGGGCAAGTATCTATTTTTAGAGGATGTTCAAGATCCTGGTAATGTGGGCACCATGATTCGGACGGCGGATGCTGCAGGTTTTACAGGGGTTATTGTTTCAGACAAGTCAGCAGATATCTACAGTCTTAAGACTCTACGTTCCATGCAAGGAAGTCATTTTCACTTGCCTATCTATCGTATGCCTCTTACCAGCTTTGTAGAAGAGGCAAAGAAGAGCGATTTGCCCATTCTAGCAACGACCTTATCGAGAGATTCAAAGGATTATCGTGAGCTTTCTTCACTAGAGAACTTTGTTTTAGTCATGGGAAATGAAGGGCAGGGGATTAGTTCTGTCATGGCTGAGAGTGCTGATCAGCTGGTTCATATAGGCATGAAAGGTCGAGCGGAAAGTCTCAATGTGGCGGTTGCCGCAGGTATTTTGATGTTTTATTTCAGCTAATTTATAAAAACTTTGTTATAATCAAGACATATTTATAGAAAAAGGAGAATCAGAATGAATCAAACGATTATTCAAGAACGTTCAGGTCTCAATCAATTTTACGCTAAGGTTTATGCTTTTGTGGGACTTGGGATTGGTCTATCAGCTCTCGTGTCAGCTTTGATGTTGACAGTCTTTCAGTCCCAATTGGTCTACTTTTTAATGCATGGCCGTCTCTGGCTGATTATTGCAACTTTTGCAGAACTTGCTCTAGTCTTTGTTGCAAGTAGCATGGCTGCCAAAAATAGTCCAGCAGCTCTCCCAGTATTTTTAGTTTATTCTGTTTTAAATGGCTTTACGCTGAGTTTTGTCGTAGCCTTCTATACACCTGGGACCGTCTTATCAGCCTTTGTATCCAGTGCCCTTCTCTTCTTTGTCATGGCGGCAATCGGAATTTTCACCAAGAAAGATTTGAGTGGAATGGGCCGAGCTTTGATGGCGGCGCTTGTTGGTCTCATCATTGCCATGGTTGTGAATCTATTTTTAGCCAATAGCTTCTTTGACTACATGATTAGTATTGCCATGGTCTTGGTTTTCTCAGGTTTGATTGCTTGGGATAACCAAAAGATTCGCTATGTTTATGAACAGTCACGAGGACAAGTAGCGACAGGTTGGGTCATCTCAATGGCGCTTAGCATCTATCTAGACTTTATCAACCTCTTCCTTAGCATCTTACGAATCTTTGGTCGAAACGATTAATGAATAACAGAGTCAGTGTTCAAAAGAGCACTGACTTTTTCTTATTTACTCTTTTCTTTTCTTGGAAATAGGTGTATAATGCTTTTAACTAATTTTTGAGGAGCTGTTTATGAAGAAAAGTTTTATTCATCAACAAGAAGAAATTTCCTTTGTCAAAAACACTTTTACCCAGTATTTGAAAGATAAGTTAGAAGTTGTTGAAGTTCAAGGTCCTATCTTGAGCAAGGTCGGGGATGGGATGCAGGACAACCTGTCAGGTGTCGAAAATCCAGTATCTGTCAAGGTTTTGCAGATTCCAGATGAAACTTATGAAGTCGTTCACTCACTTGCCAAATGGAAACGCCACACCTTGGCTCGTTTTGGTTTCGGTGAAGGTGAGGGTCTGTTTGTTCACATGAAGGCCCTTCGTCCAGACGAAGATTCGCTTGATGCGACTCACTCAGTTTATGTGGACCAGTGGGACTGGGAGAAGGTTATCCCAAATGGACAACGCAATATCGCCTATCTCAAAGAAACTGTTGAGAAGATTTACAAGGCTATTCGTCTAACAGAGCTAGCCGTAGAGGCCCGCTACGATATCGAATCCATCTTGCCAAAACAAATCACCTTCATTCACACAGAAGAGTTGGTGGAACGCTATCCAGATTTAACACCGAAAGAGCGTGAAAATGCAATCTGTAAAGAGTTTGGTGCAGTCTTCTTGATTGGTATTGGTGGCGAGTTGCCTGACGGAAAACCTCATGACGGCCGCGCACCTGACTATGATGACTGGACAACAGAGTCTGAAAATGGCTACAAGGGGTTGAATGGTGATATTCTCGTTTGGAACGAATCTCTTGGTTGTGCCTTTGAACTTTCATCAATGGGGATTCGGGTAGATGAGGATACCCTCCGTCGCCAAGTGGCTCTTACAGGAGACGAAGATCGTCTTGAGCTGGAATGGCATAAAGCCTTGCTTAACGGCCTTTTCCCACTGACAATCGGTGGGGGTATCGGACAGTCTCGGATGGCCATGTTCCTTCTTCGTAAGAAACACATCGGAGAGGTTCAGACCAGTGTCTGGCCTCAAGAAGTCCGCGATACGTACGAAAATATTTTGTAGAGAATCGAACCGCAAGGTTCGATTTTCTTTCTCTTTTTGCCTATAATTTGGTATAATAAACGGTATGAAAATCGTATCAGGAATCTACGGAGGGCGTCCCCTCAAGACGCTAGAAGGCAAGACGACGAGGCCGACATCGGATAAGGTGCGTGGAGCTATCTTTAACATGATAGGCCCCTATTTTGAGGGTGGTTGTGTCTTGGATCTCTATGCTGGCAGTGGTGGTTTATCCATTGAGGCAGTCTCGCGTGGGATGTCCCATGCTGTCTTAGTGGAACGGGATCGAAAGGCGCAAGCTATCATCGCTGAAAATATCCAAATGACCAAGGAAGTTTCCAAATTTCAGCTCTTAAAGATGGAGGCTGAACGGGCCTTGGAGCAAGTGAAAGGTCCCTTTGACCTGGTCTTTTTAGACCCGCCCTATGCCAAGGAACAAATCGTTTCAGATATCGAAAAAATGGCAGAAAGAAACCTTTTCTCCGAAGAGGTCATGGTTGTCTGCGAAACCGATAAGTCTGTAGAACTTCCAGAAGAAATCGCCTGCTTAGGCATCTGGAAAGAAAAAATATATGGGATTAGTAAGGTGACGGTCTATGTCAGATAAAATTGGATTATTTACAGGTTCATTTGATCCGATGACAAATGGACATTTGGATATCATTGAACGTGCCAGCAAACTCTTTGATAAGCTCTATGTCGGGGTGTTCTACAATCCCCACAAACAAGGCTTTCTCCCCGTTGAAAACCGCAAACGAGCAGTCAAAAAAGCGGTGGCGCATTTAGATAATGTAGAGGTGCTGGCTTCTCATGACCAGCTAGTCGTCGATGTTGCAAGAAGACTGGGTGCTAAGACCCTTGTCCGTGGTTTGCGAAATGCCACCGACTTGCAATACGAGTCTAGCTTTGACTACTACAATCATCAATTGGCTCCAGAAATCGAAACCATTTACCTATATAGTCGCCCAGAGCATCTTTATATTAGCTCTTCAGCCATGAGAGAACTTCTGAAGTTTGGTCAGGAGATTCAGCAATATGTCCCAAACAGTGTTGTGGAGGAATTAGAACATGAAGAAAAAAACTAGATGGCCCTTATATGTCATCCTAGCACTAGTATTGACTTTTTTAGCCTTTGTAGTACCTTTACCTTACTACATAGAAGTTCCAGGTGGAGCGGAAGATATTCGTCGCGTTTTGAAAGTCAATGAAACAGAAGACACAGAAGCAGGAGCTTACCAGTTTGTAACAGTCGGCATTCGACACGCAACCCTATCGCATCTTGTCTATGCTTGGTTAACACCTTTCACAGATATTAGAAGTGCCAAGGAGACTACGGGTGGCTCTACTGATGCAGAATTTATGCGGATCAATCAGTTCTACATGCAAACTTCTCAAAACATGGCCAAGTATCAAGGATTGAAGACGGCTGGCAAGGATATCGAACTCAAGTATCTGGGAGTCTATGTCTTGACCGTGACGGACAATTCAACTTTTAAGGGCATTCTGAATATAGCAGATACCGTGACGGCTGTTAATGACAAAACGTTTGACAGTTCAAAAGACTTGGTCGACTATGTTAATTCTCAACAATTAGGAGATACGGTCAAGGTAACCTATGAGGAAGACGGAAAAGTCAAGTCTGCTGAAGGTAAAATTATCACTCTCGAAAACGGGAAAAACGGGATTGGGATTGGCTTGATTGACCGTACGGAAGTGACCAGTGACGTTCCAATTCGCTTCTCCACAGCTGGTATCGGTGGGCCAAGTGCAGGTCTCATGTTTAGTCTCGCTATCTACACCCAGATAGCAGATCCAGGACTTCGTAATGGCCGCATTGTTGCGGGAACGGGAACCATTGATCGCGATGGAAATGTTGGCGACATCGGTGGAATTGACAAAAAAGTAGTTGCAGCCTCTCGTCAGGGAGCCAACATCTTTTTTGCTCCTGACAATCCAGTCACTGAGGAAGCAAAAAAAGCAGATCCAAATGCGAAAAGCAACTATGAAACAGCCCTAGAAGCTGCTAAAACGATCAAAACAGAGATGAAAATCGTTCCCGTTAAGACTTTGCAGGATGCAATTGATTACCTTAAAAACAATCCCTAATTCGTAGAAAAATTGAAAACTAGCGCGCAAGCGGATAAGATGGTATAATAGTCAAATGGTTCAATTATTATTCACTCTAAGTAGTCATATACTCTTTATTTATTTGAGTTTTTACCTTTTGAAGGATCTTGTGAGATGGGAAAAGGTTATAAAAGTGACCGCTACTAACACAAAAAAAGTTCGTTTGTTGGTAGGCTTCTTTAGTATTGTGATGGGCTACATCTTGAGTTCATTCTTTATCAGTTTGTACCAACTGTGGCAAGAAGCACTTAGAGGACTATTATAAAATCAAAAGTAAAGGAAACAACTATGGAAAAAATTGTGGTTCAAGGCGGGGATAATCGTCTGGTCGGGAGTGTGACCATCGAGGGGGCAAAGAATGCCGTCTTGCCCTTGTTGGCAGCGACTATTCTAGCAAGCAAGGGTAAGACAGTCTTGCAGAACGTCCCGATCTTGTCAGATGTTTTCACCATGAATCAAGTAGTTCGTGGTCTGAATGCCAAGGTTGACTTTGATGAGGAAGCTCATCTTGTCGAAGTCGATGCTACTGGTGACATCACAGAGGAGGCTCCTTACAAGTATGTCAGCAAGATGCGTGCATCGATCGTTGTCTTGGGCCCAATCCTTGCTCGTGTAGGACATGCCAAGGTATCCATGCCAGGTGGTTGCACCATTGGGAGCCGTCCAATCGATCTCCACCTCAAGGGCTTGGAAGCTATGGGAGCTAAGATTAGCCAGACAGCTGGTTACATCGAAGCCAAGGCAGAACACTTGCATGGCGCTCATATCTATATGGACTTCCCTAGTGTCGGCGCGACACAAAACCTGATGATGGCGGCAACTCTAGCTGACGGTGTGACGGTCATTGAAAATGCTGCGCGTGAGCCGGAAATTGTTGACCTCGCTATTCTCCTTAATGAAATGGGAGCCAAGGTCAAGGGAGCTGGTACCGAAACAATCACAGTGACTGGTGTTGAGGAACTCCATGGAACAACTCATAATGTGGTACAGGACCGTATCGAAGCAGGAACCTTTATGGTGGCTGCAGCTATGACAGGTGGAGATGTCCTCGTTCGTGATGCAGTTTGGGAGCACAATCGCCCCTTAATTTCAAAACTACTTGAAATGGGTGTTGAAGTGACAGAGGAGTCAGAAGGCATCCGTGTTCGTTCTCAACTTGAAAATCTCAAGGCTGTTCATGTAAAAACTTTACCGCACCCAGGATTTCCAACAGATATGCAGGCGCAATTTACAGCTCTGATGACAGTCGCAAAAGGGGAATCCACCATGGTGGAAACGGTGTTTGAGAATCGCTTCCAACACTTAGAGGAAATGCGCCGTATGGGCTTGCATTCAGAGATTATCCGTGACACAGCTCGTATTGTTGGGGGACAGGCTTTACAGGGTGCAGAAGTTCTATCAACGGACCTTCGCGCTAGTGCTGCTTTGATTTTGACAGGTCTGGTGGCGCAGGGAGAAACAGTTGTTGGTAAGTTAGTCCACCTTGATAGAGGTTACTACCGTTTCCATGAGAAATTGGCTCAGCTAGGAGCGAAGATTCAGCGAATCGAGGCAAATGATGAAGAAGAATAAAAACTTACGCTATGTACTCCGTCGTTTACTGTTGATTTTTATCGTACTATTGCTAGGCTTTCTGGCTTTAGGAATCGGCTTGATGGTTGGTTATGGCATCCTAGGAAAGGGACAGGATCCATGGGCAATCTTGTCTCCAGCAAAGTGGCAGGAATTGATTAGCAAATTTACAGGAAATTAGACTGGGAGACCAGTCTTTTTCTAAAGAAATAAGGAGAAAAATGGACAAAAAAACAAGACAAGCTCTGATCGGGTTACTTATATTCTTACTCTTGGCTGCTGGAAGCTACTATATCAAGCAGATGCAGACAGCGCCAAACACCCCTAGAACCAAGGTTAGTCAGAAAAAACAAGCTTCAGAAGCTCCCAGTCAGGAGCTAGCTGAAAGTGTCTTAACTGAGTCAATCAAAAATCAAATCAAGGGGGGGCTCGAGTGGAATGGAGCAGGGGCCTTCATTGTCAATGGCAATAAAACCAATCTAGATGCCAAGGTTTCCAGCAAACCCTATGCGGATAATAAAACAAAGACAGTGGGAAAAGAAACAGTTCCAACTGTTGCCAATGCCATCTTATCCAAAGCGACTCGGCAGTATAAGAATCGTGAAGAAACTGGAAATGGATCTACCTCTTGGACGCCACCAGGATGGCATCAGGTCAAGAATCTAAAGGGAGCCTACACACATGCAGTTGATAGAGGACACCTGCTGGGCTATGCCTTGATAGGTGGTTTGGATGGTTTTGATGCTTCTACCAGCAATCCCAAGAACATTGCAGTCCAGACAGCTTGGGCAAACCAAGCACAGGCTGAAGACTCGACAGGCCAGAACTACTATGAGAGTTTGGTCAGAAAAGCCTTGGACCAAAACAAGAGAGTCCGTTATCGGGTGACGCTCCACTATGCGACAAATGAGGACCTAGTTCCATCTGCTTCACAAATCGAAGCCAAGTCTTCAGATGGCGAATTGGAATTCAATGTCCTAATCCCCAATGTTCAAAAGGGAATCCAGCTTGATTACCGAACAGGGCAAGTAACAGTGACGGATTAGAAACAATAGATACAATAAAAAAACAGCTTCTTTGTCTTCTAGAGGCAGGGGAGTTGTTCTTTAAATGAAAAATAATGTGAATCCTGAGGGATTTTATGATATAATGGAACACAAGATACTATTTTAGGAGAAGGACTATGGAAGACCCGAGCAGTCAGAATTTGTTGCTACAGTTTGTATTGTTATTTATCTTGACCTTGTTAAATGCTTTTTTCTCAGCCACTGAAATGGCGATGGTGTCACTAAACCGTTCCCGAGTGGAGCAAAAGGCAGAAGAGGGAGACAAACGTTACATTCGTTTGTTAAAGGTACTTGAAAATCCTAACCACTTTTTATCAACCATTCAAGTCGGTATCACCTTGATCACGATCTTGTCAGGGGCAAAATTGGCAGATACACTTGGACAAGTAATTGCCTCTTGGATGGGGAATGGAGAAACAACTTATGCCATTGCAAGTTTCCTCTCTTTGGCATTCTTGACCTACATCTCTATTGTTTTTGGTGAACTCTATCCTAAACGGATTGCCCTTAATCTAAAAGATGCCTTAGCCATTCGCTCTGTTCCGATTATCATTGGGCTTGGGAAGATTGTCAGTCCCTTTGTCTGGTTGTTATCTGCTTCAACCAATCTCTTGAGTCGTTTAACGCCAATGACCTTTGATGATGCGGATGAAAAAATGACTCGAGATGAAATTGAGTACATGTTGACCAAAAGTGAGGAAACTTTGGATGCGGATGAAATCGAGATGTTACAAGGGATCTTCTCTCTAGATGAGCTGATGGCGAGAGAAGTCATGGTTCCTCGGACAGATGCCTTTATGGTGGATATTCAGGATGATAGTCAAACCATTATCCAAAGTATTCTAAAGCAAAATTTCTCACGTATCCCTGTTTATGATGGGGATAAGGACAATGTGATTGGTTTGATTCATACCAAGCGTTTGCTAAACGCTGCCTATGCAGATGGCTTTGAAAACATTGTCTGGAAGAAGATCTTACAAGATCCACTCTTTGTTCCTGAAACTATTTTTGTGGATGACTTGCTAAAAGAATTGCGAAATACCCAAAGACAAATGGCCATTTTGCTCGATGAATACGGTGGTATGGCTGGACTGGTCACACTGGAAGACCTGCTGGAGGAGATTGTCGGAGAAATCGACGATGAGACAGACCGAGCAGAAATCGAAGTCCATCAAATCGGTGAGGACACCTATATTGCACAGGGAACCATGAATCTTAATGACTTCAATAACTACTTTGGTGTCGAACTAGAAAGCGATGATGTGGATACCATCGCCGGTTATTATTTGACGGGTGTTGGTACGATTCCAACAACTGAAAAAATCAGTTATGAACTGGTCAGTCAAAACAAGCAAATCGTCCTGACCAATGATAAGGTGAAAAATGGACGTGTTACCAAGGTAAAAGTTCAAATCACAGAACTAGAACCTGAAGAAGAAACAGAATAAAGCAGTGACTTGAGTCACTGCTTTTTGTAAATCTAGATGGTAGATACAGTTATCCCTAGCTATTAGGGTTAACAAAAAAGCCCGATTTTTTGGGCTTTTTATTTGGTTGATTCCTGTTCATTCAGGTACTGAAAGGCGGTAGACGGATTTGAACCGACGATCAAGCTTTTGCAGAGCCGTGCCTTACCACTTGGCTATACCGCCTCAACGTTTATTATTATACCTTGAAAATCATTTCCCGTCAATAGTTTCTTATTCTAAAATCCAATTTAGGAAAACAGATGATGATTGAAGAAGTGAGAAAAAGCTTGTAAAAATCCCTTTCTAAAGAAGATCAGACTAGAAAGTATTTCTTGAAGAAACAAACAAAGAATGCAGAAATTTTGACAAATAGAAGTTTTTTGAGGAAATGCGCCTAAATATTCTGAAAATTCGTTTACTTTTTAAAAAATATATGTTATAATTTCCAATAAGCCTAAATTTTTCAAGAGGAGTTAAAAACATGAAAAAAAGTAGAGTATTTGTTGCAGCAGGTGTTGCTTTATTAGCAGCAGGAGTACTAGCTGCTTGTGGTTCTTCAAAATCATCTGATTCAACAGCGCCAAAAAATTATGGCTATGTTTATACAGCTGACCCAGAAACGTTGGATTACCTCATTTCAGGGAAACAAAGTACTAAGGTTGCCACTTCAAATGGTATCGACGGTCTTTTCACAAACGACAAGTATGGGAATTTAGTTCCTGCAGTTGCAGAAGACTGGTCAGTTTCAAAAGATGGTTTGACTTATACCTACAAGATTCGTAAAGGTGTCAAATGGATGACATCTGATGGCGAAGAGTATGCTGAAGTAACAGCCAAAGACTTTGTAAATGGTTTGAAACACGCAGCTGACAATAAATCAGCAGCTAAGTATCTAGCAGAAGATTCAGTTAAAGGTCTAGCTGACTATATAGCTGGAAACAATAAAGATTTTGCTTCAGTCGGTGTAAAAGCAGTTGATGATTACACCCTTGAATACACTTTGAACAAACCAGAACCATACTGGAACTCTAAGCTGGCCTACTCAATCTTCTGGCCATTGAACGAAGAATTTGAAAAATCAAAAGGATCTGATTTTGGTAAAGCGACTGACCCTACATCATTGCTTTACAATGGACCATTCTTGCTGAGAGGTTTGACTGCTAAGTCATCTATCGAATTTGTGAAGAATGAAAACTATTGGGACAAAGACAATGTTCATCTTGATAAAGTAACACTTGCTTACTATGATGGTTCAGATCAAGAATCAATTGAACGTAACTTTACAAGTGGGGCTTATAGCTATGCCCGTCTCTTCCCAATAAGTTCAAACTACTCTAAGGTAGAAGAAACATACAAAGACAATATCTACTACACTCCATCAGGTCCAGGTATTGGTGGTTTGGGTGTAAATATTGACCGTCAAGGTTACAAATACACTTCTAAGACAACTGATGAAGAGAAGACTTCTACTAAGAAAGCCCTTCTTAACAAGGACTTCCGTCAGGCTTTGAACTTTGCCTTTGACCGTACTTCTTACTCAGCACAAATTAATGGTAAGGAAGGTGCTCCTCTTGCAGTTCGTAACCTCTTTGTGAAACCAGACTTTGTCTCTGCAGGCGAAAAAACTTTCGGTGACTTGGTAACTGAAAAGATGGCGGCTTACGGTGATGAATGGAAGAATGTAAACTTTGCGGATGGTCAAGATGGACTTTTCAACGCCGATAAAGCCAAAGCCGAATTTGCCAAAGCTAAAACAGCATTGGAAGCAGAAGGTGTGAAATTCCCTATCCACTTGGATATCCCAGTAGACCAAACATCTAAAAACTATATCGCACGTATTCAATCCTTCAAACAATCCGTTGAGACAGTACTTGGAGAAGAAAACGTAGTCATCGATATCCAACAAATCACTACAGATGAACTACAGAATATTACATACTACGCAGCTAGCGCAGCGGCAGAAGATTGGGATCTCTCAGGTGCTGTTGGATGGAACCCTGACTATGAAGATCCATCAACTTACCTTGATATCTTGAAAACAACGAATGCTGAACAAACAAAAACCTATATGGGTTACGAAGGTGCAGATAATGCTGCAGCGGCTCAAGTTGGTTTGAAAGAATACGATAAGTTAGTTGATGAAGCAGGAAAAGAAACAAGTGACTTGAATGTTCGTTATGAAAAATATGCGGCTGCCCAAGCTTGGTTGACAGATAGCTCACTCTTCTTGCCAGCTATGTCATCAAGTGGTGCTGCACCAATCATTTCTCGTGTTGTGCCTTTCTCTGCATCATACAGTCAATCTGGAGATAAGGGCTCAGACGTATACTTTAAGTATATTCAGTTACAAGACAAGGTTGTAACAAAAGCTGATTATGAACAAGCTCGTGAAAAATGGCTCAAAGAGAAAAAAGAATCAAACGAAAAAGTTCAAAAAGAATTGGCTAATCACGTTAAATAAATAACTCTCAAGAGAACTTTCTCTCCATGAGGAGAAGGTTCTTTTGGGATTTTAAAAGGAAACGATATGAAGAAATATATTTTTATGCGTGTATTGCGTTCATTGTTGTCTATTTTCTTGGTGACAACCTTGACATACACAATTATTTATACGATGGTTCCTCGAAAATTGATTTTCAAGCAGGATACCAACTATAACAAGATTGCAACGACGCCGGACAAGCGGGATAATTATGAAAATACCGTTTATGAACGGATGGGTTATATCGAGTACTACGATACCAAAGAGTTGCAAGAAAGAGCGAGCACGATGGACTCATCTGTAACAGTGGATGCCAATGATACCAATAAGGCAATCTATGAAAAATACATCAACCAACTAGGAAATGGTTGGACACTCGGTGTGTTCTCAGAAAGTGGTCAATTCTATGCTACGCGTGAAATTCCAATTTTTGAACGTGTTTTCAAATTCTATGCGAACTTGATTGATATTGATCATCCAAACAAAATTCAAGACCCTGAAAATCCAAACTTGCAACGTTATCTTCGTTTTGAAAATGACCCTGCTATCGGTTGGTCATTGGTTGGTTCAGGTACAAAACACAAATACCTTTTGTATTTCAACAATCAATTCCCATTTGTACACCAAAACTTTGTGAACATTAACTTGGGAGATTCTTACCCAACTTATGCAAACACACCAGTGCTTCAAGTTATCACACAAGGTCAGGGACAAACTAAGACATCAGAAGTTCAATTCCCTACAGGTAAAAAGACTTCATCTGTAGATATTTACTCTCGTACTTACAAATCTCCAAGTCAAGCAGATGCGCGTGAAGTAGCCAACTATGGTAAAGACGATCCATATACAGCTACAGAAAGCAATTATCAATATCCTTCAATGATCGCAAGCTCAGCGGTTGCTGGTTTGATTGGTTTGATTATTTCGTATGCGATTGCGATTCCACTTGGATCTGCCATGGCTCGCCACAAGAATACTTGGATTGATAGCTTCTCGACAGGTGCCCTTACCTTCTTGCTTGCCCTTCCAACGATTGCCTTGGTTTATATCGTCCGCTTGATTGGATCATCAATTGGTCTGCCTGACTCATTCCCTATCTTGGGGGCTGGAGATTGGCGTTCTTATGTCTTACCAGCAGTTATTCTAGGTTTGTTGGGTGCGCCAAGTACAGCTATCTGGATTCGTCGTTACATGATCGACTTGCAATCCCAGGACTTTGTACGTTTTGCTCGTGCTAAAGGTTTGTCTGAAAAAGAAATTTCAAATAAACACATCTTTAAAAATGCCATGGTTCCACTGGTTTCAGGTATTCCTGGTGCCGTAATCGGGGTTATTGGTGGTGCAACATTGACAGAAACAGTCTTCGCTTTCCCAGGTATGGGTAAAATGTTGATTGACTCTGTTAAGGCATCAAACAACTCAATGGTTGTTGGTCTTGTCTTCATCTTCACGTGTATTTCTATCTTCTCACTCTTTGTAGGAGATATCTGGATGACCATGCTTGACCCACGTATTAAATTGACAGAGAAAGGAGGCAAATAATGTCAACAATCGATAAAGAAAAATTTCAGTTCGTAAAACGTGACGATTTTGCCTCTGAAACAATTGATGCTCCTGCCTATTCATACTGGGGTTCTGTATTTAGACAATTTCTAAAGAAAAAATCAACCGTCTTTATGCTAGGAATTTTGGTTGCCATTATCTTGATGAGCTTTATTTACCCAATGTTCTCAGATTTTGATTTCAACGATGTAAGTAAGGTCAATGACTTTAGTGCTCGTTTTATCAAGCCCAATGCTGAACATTGGTTTGGTACAGATAGCAATGGTAAATCCTTGTTTGATGGGGTTTGGTTTGGTGCGCGTAACTCTATTCTCATCTCTGTAATTGCAACTTTTATCAACCTTGTAATTGGGGTTATTGTTGGTGGAATCTGGGGAATTTCAAAATCTGTAGACCGTGTCATGATGGAAGTTTATAACATTATTTCAAACATTCCATCTCTCTTGATTGTTATTGTCTTGACTTACTCAATTGGTGCTGGTTTCTGGAATTTGATTTTTGCCATGAGTGTGACAACTTGGATTGGGATTGCATATATGATTCGTATCCAAATCATGCGTTACCGTGACTTGGAATACAACCTTGCCTCTCAAACACTTGGAACACCAACCTTTAAAATCATTGTTAAAAACATCATGCCGCAATTGGTATCTGTTATTGTTTCTACAATGACCTTGATGTTGCCAAGCTTCATCTCTTATGAAGCCTTCCTTTCCTTCTTTGGATTGGGATTGCCTGTAACAGTGCCAAGTTTGGGACGTTTGATCTCAGATTACTCACAAAACGTTACGACCAACGCTTACTTGTTCTGGATTCCATTGACAACCTTGATCTTGGTATCCCTATCTCTTTTCGTTGTTGGTCAAAACCTAGCGGATGCTAGTGATCCACGTACACATAGATAGGAGTAGGCATGATAAAAGGAAAAGATGTAATTTTGACTGCTCGTGATATTGTCGTGGAATTTGACGTTCGTGACAAAGTTCTGACGGCTATCCGAGGAGTTTCTCTAGACTTGATTGAAGGAGAAGTTCTTGCCTTGGTAGGTGAGTCCGGTTCTGGTAAATCTGTTTTAACAAAAACCTTTACAGGGATGTTAGAAGACAATGGACGTATTGCCCAAGGAAGCATCGACTATCGTGGACAAGACTTGACCGCTCTAACTTCTAACAAGGAATGGGAGAAGATTCGTGGTGCTAAAATTGCGACTATCTTCCAAGACCCTATGACAAGTTTGGACCCAATCAATACAATCGGTAGCCAAATCACTGAAGTTATCATTAAACACCAAGGGAAAACAGCTAAGGAAGCCAAAGAGATGGCAATCGACTATATGAACAAGGTCGGAATCCCAGATGCTGAAAAACGTTTTGAAGAGTATCCTTTCCAATATTCTGGAGGGATGCGCCAACGTATCGTTATTGCGATTGCCCTTGCCTGTCGTCCAGATATCTTGATCTGTGACGAGCCAACAACGGCCCTTGACGTTACCATTCAAGCGCAAATCATTGATTTGCTTAAAACCTTGCAAAATGAGTACCACTTTACCATTATCTTTATCACCCATGACCTTGGTGTGGTAGCAAGTATTGCCGATAAGGTAGCGGTTATGTATGCTGGTGAAATTGTAGAATACGGAACTGTTGAGGAAGTCTTCTACGATCCACGTCATCCATATACTTGGAGTCTCTTGTCTAGCTTGCCTCAGCTTGCTGATGATAAAGGGGAATTGTACTCTATCCCAGGAACACCACCGTCTCTTTATACTGAGTTGAAAGGTGATGCCTTTGCCCTTCGGTCAGATTATGCGATGCAAATTGACTTTGAACAGAAAGCACCTCAGTTTTCAGTCACTGATACCCACTGGGCTAAGACTTGGTTGCTTCATGAGAATGCTCCTAAAGTTGAAAAACCTGGAGTCATTGCAGATTTGCATGACAAGATTCGTGATAAAATGGGCTTTGCTCATCTAGAAGACTAGGAGGAAGGAAATGTCTGAAAAATTAGTAGAAATTAAAGATTTAGAAATTTCCTTCGGTGAAGGAAGTAAGAAGTTTGTTGCGGTTAAAAACGCCAACTTCTTTATCAACAAGGGAGAAACCTTCTCTCTTGTTGGTGAGTCTGGTAGCGGGAAAACAACGATTGGTCGTGCCATTATTGGTCTAAATAATACTAGTAAAGGTGAGATCATCTTTGATGGTCATAAGATTAATGGGAAAAAATCTCATAAGGAATCATCAGACTTGATCCGTCGCATCCAGATGATTTTCCAGGACCCTGCAGCGAGCTTGAATGAGCGTGCAACAGTTGACTATATCATCTCTGAAGGTCTTTACAACTACCACTTGTTCAAAGACGAAGAAGATAGAAAAGAAAAAGTTCAAAAGATGATTCATGAAGTTGGACTTTTGAAAGAACACTTGACCCGTTATCCACACGAGTTTTCTGGTGGTCAACGCCAGCGTATCGGGATTGCCCGTGCCCTTGTGATGGAACCTGATTTCGTTATTGCGGATGAGCCAATTTCAGCCTTGGACGTATCAGTGCGTGCGCAAGTCTTGAACTTGCTCAAGAAGTTCCAAAAAGAGTTGGGCTTGACTTATCTCTTCATCGCGCATGACTTGTCAGTTGTTCGCTTTATCTCAGATCGTATCGCGGTTATCTATAAGGGAGTTATCGTCGAAGTGGCGGAGACAGAGGAGTTGTTTAACAATCCTGTCCACCCATACACTCAAGCACTTCTATCTGCTGTACCGATTCCAGATCCAATCTTGGAACGCAAGAAGGTTTTGAAAGTTTACGATCCTGACCAACATGACTATAAGACAGATAAGCCATCTATGGTAGAAATTCGTCCAGGTCACTACGTTTGGGCTAACCAAGCAGAACTTGCTCGTTACAAGAAAGCTCTTAAAGAATAAACAAATTAGGAGAGGACCGAAAGGTCTTCTCATTTTTAATAGAAAAATTCCCCTTCTACTGGCTTGTAAAAGGGGAATTGTATTATCATTAGCGTTTAGACCAAGTGCGTTTCATAAAGAGTAGCAAAATTGGGTAAATCTCTAAGCGACCTGCGATCATTGCAAAGGAGAGGAGGATTTTAGAGATGGGACTAAAGATGGAAAAACTCGAGATTGTACCTAGAATAGGTCCGATATTGTTAAAACAGCTGAAGACCGCACTGGTTACGACTAGAAAATCATTGCTATCAAGACTGACGATAAAGATGAGAGAGAGAATAATCATCATATAGATAGCAAAATATTTAAGAATCTTGTGCTGGGTATCCTTATCAATCACAGTTTTATTGACGTGTAGAGTCAAAACACGGTGAGGGGATAAAGTGGACAAAATCTGATTTTTTGCGATTTTAGAGAGGATAAGTCCTCTGATCACCTTAAGACCACCTGCAGTTGAGCCAGCTGATCCACCGATTCCCATGAGGAAGAGGAGGATAAATTGGGAGAAGAGGGGCCAGTTGGTAATATCTCCGTAACCAAAACCTGTTGTCGTGATGATATTGGAAACCTGAAAGAAGGCCATTTCAACGCTTTTAGAGACACCTTGGTAGAGGTGGAGCGTATTAAGAGTAATCAAGCCGGTAGAAACTAGGACAATGATGATATATGCTCGTAGTTCTTCATCTCCAAAGAAAGCCTTAACCCGACGGAGCATGAGGTAGTAGTAGAGATTGAAGTTAACCCCAAAAACCAACACTCCGATACTAACTAGATAGGTGATGAGTGAGCTACCGTAGTGGGCAATTCCGTCGTTATAGACGGTAAAGCCCCCAGTTCCTGCTGTTCCCATAGCGATGACAAAACTATCATAGAGAGGCATGCCTGCTAGATAGTAGATAACCACAAAAAGGGAGAAGAGAGCCAGATAAAGCAGATAGAGAATCTGGGCAGTGTTTTTTAGCTTGGATACGACCTTGCCAAAGACAGGTCCAGGGACCTCAGCCTTCATCACCTCCAAGTGACTATTCTTTGCATTGTCCATAATGGCAAGTGCAAAGACGAGCACCCCCATCCCTCCAATCAAGTGGGTGAAACTTCGCCAGAAGAGGAGGGAACGAGTGAGAACGGAAACATCGTTCAGGATAGTTGCTCCTGTAGTCGTAAATCCAGAACTGATTTCAAAGAAGGCATCGATGACGCTGGGGATTTGTCCTGAAAAGACAAAGGGGAGGCCACCAAAGAAAGACCAGAGAATCCAACAGAGGGCAACAATTAAGACTCCTTCCTTGGCATAAATCCGTTGATTTTTCGGTTTCCGTAAAATGCCTAGACCACCGAGAAGGACTAAAATTCCAATCGTAGAAAAGAGAGCGATAAATACTTGACTGGATTCTTGGTAATAGATCGCTACACTAACAGGAACTAGGAGAAGAACAGCCTCAATCAAGAGAAGTTTTGAGAGGAGGTAACGAATCATACTTTTATTCATTTTTTACCTCTCAATCAAATCATAAATTTTGGTGATATTTGGCAATAAGGTCGTCACGAGTAACTTGTCTCCCACCTCAAGCCTATCCTCTCCAGTAGGGAAGATTGTTTTTCCTTTTCGGATAATGGCTGCGATGAGTACCCCTTTTTTCAATTTCAACTGTGATAGAGGTTTGGCAGTCATTTTATTAGCTTCCTTGATTTGGAATTGGAGAGTTTCAATTTGACCATTTGCGAGATGGTGCATGGCTTGAAGGTCTGAGTACTGAGCGTTTACTCGACCACGGATAAAGTGCATAATGGTATCCACTGCGATGCTTTTTGGTGTGATGATACTTGAAAAATCAGGTGCGTGGATAATCTCTAAAAGGCTTGTTCGGTTGACCTTGGTGATATTCTTATGGACGCCAACACGGTCAAGAAACATAGAGGTGATGATATTTTCCTCATCAACCCCAGTCAAGGTTGCGACTGCATCATAGTGGGGAGCACTTTCTTCCAGTAAAATGTCTTTTGCAGTTCCATCTCCTTGAACAATATAGAGATTGGGGAACTTTTCACTGAAGAAACGAGCTCTTTCAGGATTGATCTCGATGACCTTGGTATCAATGCGACTGTCTTTTAAAATGCCTAGTAGATAATAAGCGATTTTTCCAGCCCCGACGATAAGCAAGCTTTTCACTGCACGAGATTTAAAATAGTTATGGAAAAGCATCATATCTACACGATTTCCCGTAACAAAAATCCTATCCTTGTCTTGAATAATAACATCACCGCTTGGAATCATCAGTTGATGATCTCTCTCCATAGCACAGACAATGACATTACCAAACTTTTTACGGAAGTCTGAGATTGGCATTTGACAAAGACCGCTAGAATCCTTGATAACAAACTCCATGAGACTGACCCGACCTCCAGCAAATCGTTCGACAGAGAGGGCATTAGGGAAATCAATGATATTTGAGATCGCACGCGCTGCCAGGAGCTCTGGATTAACAATAAGTGAAAATCCAAGAATATTTTTCTCTTTAAAATAGGCATTAGAGTATTCAGGATTTCGCACCCGAACGATGGTTTCTTTAGCGCCCATTTTTTTAGCAAGTACCGCTGAAATCATATTCACTTCATCGTGTTCGGTTAGGGCGATAAAGATATCGCACTCTTGGACACCGGCTTGCTCTAAGATGGCAAAGTCAGCACCATTTCCAAGGAGACCTATGATATCATAGCGACTGACAATGTGATTGAGGACAGCCTCATCTTGTTCGATGAGGACAACGTCATGGTTTTCTGCAACCAGTGAACGACAGAGGGCGAAACCAACTTTCCCTCCACCAACAAGGACAATTTTCATATAAAAAACCTACTTTTTCATGATGTAACTATCATACCCTTTTTTAGCAAAAAATGCACTTGCTAAGGCGATTTTTAGGGGAAGAAAGGCTTTTTTCAAGTTTTGAAGATACATTTGCTTAACTTCTATAACGATGTCCCCGATTTGAAGTGATTTGGCTCTTTTACCATACCTTTTCAGAAAGGGAATGACCAAACATGAAAATATCATTAAAAAAAGTAAAAAAATCAAGTCATTTCTATTGACAATGATTCTGAAAGTGTTATACTAAGGAAGTAGTTTCGCTGATTTACTTCAAACCTGTTGTGAGGTAAGTTAACGATGCCTTAACCACGCTGTTTGCTGAGCTTGACTCCGGGCAGTGTGGCTATTTTTTTGCAATGATAAAAGGAAGCCAGTCATGACAAATCACATTGTATTATTTGAACCTCAGATTCCACAAAATACAGGTAACATTGCGCGTACTTGCGCTGCGACCAATTCTCCCCTCCACATCATCAAACCGATGGGATTTCCCATTGATGATCGGAAGATGAAGCGGGCTGGTTTGGACTACTGGGATAAGCTTGAGATTTATTTTTATGACAGTTTGGAAGATTTCATGTCTCAGATGAAGGGTAAACTCTATCTGATTTCAAAATTTGCGGAAAAGGTCTATTCTGAAGCAGATTTATCAACTGACGAGGACCATTATTTTCTCTTCGGACGTGAAGACAAGGGCTTGCCTGAGGACTTTATGCGCGAACATCCTGAGAAGGCTCTCCGTATTCCTATGAACGATGAACATGTCCGCAGTCTCAATGTTTCCAATACCGTCTGCATGATTGTCTATGAGGCTCTTCGTCAGCAAAATTTTGCAGGTCTTGAGCTTGTTCACACCTATGAAGCAGATAAATTGAAATAATCAAAATGCTTGCACTTGCAAGCGTTTTTTGTTATGATAAAGGGGTCTTCAGGGCTGGGTGAGATTCCCGACCGGCGGTGACTTTAACTAGCTATTCTGGCTTACTCTTCGTTGTCTTGTCTCGATATACTTTAAGTATTATCTTCGACTGCGACGCTTAGATAAATCTAAAATATCTTAGCCAAATAAGTCCGCGAGCGCAAGCTGATGTGGTGCGATTCCACAACCGACAGTATAGTCTGGATGGGAGAAGACGAAAGAATGGCTTTGTCTGTTCTGATGAGTTTATAGATGAATTGCAACCGCTTGCTCAAAAGAGTGAGAGGGAACTTTTGGGATATAAAAAGTGAGAATAGATAGAGGGATCCTTTCCAACTTCTTCTGATTTTATAGAAAATTGGAGGAACCTGTTATGACAAACACACGTCGACTTTCGACCATTGCGATTTTATCAGCCATTTCATTTGTGTTGATGTACTTTGACTTTCCGCTCTTGCCAGCGGCGACCTTCCTCAAGATCGAGTTTAGTATCTTGCCAGTCCTTGTGGGCTTGGTGGTGATGGATTTGCCTGCTGCTCTAGGGATTCTCTTGCTGCGATCACTCTTGAAGTTACTTCTCAATAGTCAGGGAGTGAATACTTACATTGGGTTGCCAATGAATATTGTAGCCTTGGGAGTTTTTGTCATCGTCTTTGGTTTGATTTGGAAAAAGGAACGCAGCATCCTTCGTTTCCTACTAGCATCTCTAGCGGGAACTTTTGGATTGACTTCTGCCATGTTGGTTCTCAACTATGTCTATGCGGTTCCTTTATACGCGCAGTTTGCCAACTTTGATATTGGAAAAATTATGGGACTTTCCAACTACCTCATGACCATGGTATTACCTTTCAACTTGATTGAGGGTGTAATCTTTGCTGTTTCATTCTGGTTGTTATACGTCCTCTTGAAACCAACCTTAAAACATTATGAGAGATAAACAAACATTTTTAATGAAGGGCAGTTTTGCCCTTTTACTTTTCGTCCTTCTTGGCTATATGGTCAAGTTTTACCCCGAAACGCTGGTCGGTTTTGACCAACCGCTTCAGACAGCTATTCGTGGGGACTTGCCAGATTATTTGACAGTTCTGTTCCGAGCCATCACACGCCTGATCGATATCCCAGTGATTATCACCTGGGTTGCCATCGCAGCCGTTATCTTTTATCGTAAGCAGTGGAAAATAGAAAGCTACTTCATGGCGGGCAATCTAGCCTTAGCTGGTCTTTTAATCGTGACCTTTAAAAATATTTACCAGCGCCCACGACCAGCTATCTTACATTTAGTCGAGGAGAAGGGATTTTCCTTCCCAAGCGGGCATTCTCTGGCTGTAACCTTGATGGTAGGCACTTTGATTGTCATTCTCAGTCAACGAATTAAAGATCCAGTCTGGAGAAAAATCGTGCAAATCGTCCTTGGCTTCTACCTAGTCAGTGTGCTGGTATCAAGAGTCTATCTGGGAGTTCACTACCCATCAGATGTCCTTGCCAGTCTCTGTGTGGGTTTGGGAGTCCTGTTTATCGAGTTTCCCTTCTATGACAAACTTCGCTTCCAATGGCGATTTAAAGGCAAGCAGAAGTGAGATAGGTCTTGCAAGAATGGTAAAAATCTGATAAACTATGTAGTAATTGAATAGGAATCTGCAAGACTAGTAACTCAAGGGAAGTATATCAGGGAGGAGAGCCGTGACTGCAAGCTCTCTATATGAAAGCTGGGCGAATTCACTTGCGCATGGATTTAGAAATGAAGGTCTGACTTGTCAGATGAAAACGGATGGTACCGCGTGTCAACGCTCCGAGTGGAGTTTTTGGCATGTGGTTTTCTTTTTATCTGATAAGTGACTGATGGAGGAATTATGTCAACTATTGAAGAACAATTAAAAACACTTCGCGAAGAAACGCTAGCTAGCTTGAAGCAGATTTCTGCTGAAAATGAAAAAGAGATGCAGGATTTGCGTGTCTCTGTCCTTGGTAAAAAAGGTTCGCTTACTGAAATACTCAAAGGGATGAAAGATGTCTCTGCTGAGATGCGTCCGATTATCGGGAAACACGTCAACGAGGCTCGTGATGTCTTGACAGCTGCCTTTGAAGAAACAGCTAAGCTTTTGGAAGAAAAGAAAGTCGCGGCTCAACTTGCTAGCGAGAGCATCGATGTGACACTTCCAGGTCGTCCAGTTGCGACTGGTCACCGTCACGTTTTGACACAAACCAGCGAGGAAATCGAAGACATTTTCATTGGGATGGGTTACCAAGTCGTGGATGGCTTTGAAGTTGAAAAAGACTACTACAACTTTGAACGCATGAATCTTCCAAAAGACCACCCAGCTCGCGATATGCAGGACACTTTCTATATCACAGAAGAAATCTTGCTCCGTACTCACACGTCTCCAGTTCAGGCGCGTGCTATGGATGCCCATGATTTTTCAAAAGGTCCTTTGAAGATGATCTCACCAGGGCGTGTTTTCCGTCGTGATACCGATGATGCGACCCACAGTCACCAATTCCACCAAATCGAAGGCTTGGTTGTTGGGAAAAATATCTCTATGGCTGACCTGCAAGGAACGCTTCAACTCATCGTGCAGAAAATGTTTGGTGAAGAGCGCCAGATTCGTCTGCGTCCATCTTATTTCCCATTCACAGAGCCATCTGTTGAAGTGGATGTTTCTTGCTTCAAGTGTGGTGGAGAAGGCTGTAACGTATGTAAGAAAACAGGTTGGATTGAGATTATGGGGGCAGGTATGGTTCACCCACGTGTCCTTGAGATGAGTGGTATCGATGCGACAGTATACTCTGGTTTTGCCTTTGGTCTTGGACAAGAGCGTGTAGCTATGCTCCGTTACGGAATCAACGATATCCGTGGCTTCTACCAAGGGGATGTCCGCTTCTCAGAACAGTTTAAATAATGAATCAAACATGAGGATATTTTATGATTTCGGAACAAAACTATAATAAACTTTTAGAGGAGTTTGGTGATATTTCTTCATTCGCTATTTATAAAGAATCTAAAAATAATGATATAGCAACTTCTGATGATATTTCCTTTGAGGAAGCTATAAGAAATAATCAAAAGGCTTTTATAAATCCTTCAAATATTATTCTTATGGTAAATCCCTCAGCTAAAAGAGAACATTCACCTGATAGTAATTTTTCTTCGTTTCATCATTCTAATATAAATGATCGTCATTTAAGATTTCTAACTATGAAATCAGAAACATTTTGGAGAAATCTGTATGGTTCATATGTAACTGATCTTTTTCCTAATGTTGTTGAATCTGATATGGATAATGTAATTCTCTCCATAAAAGATGACAATGAAAAGAATCTCCGAAAACAATCATATAAAAAATTAATTAAACAATTAGAAATATTGTCTCAAGATTCAAAAGAAGAAAAGTTAAATATTTATGTTTGTGGTGCTTTGGCAAAGAGTAAGCGAAAAGATTTTATTTTTTTTATAGAAGAGTTATTAGAAGAAGTTTTGGAAAACTCAGATTTTAAAATAGAACTAAATTTTTATGCTGTTTATCATCCTGGTTATCAAAATTTAAAAAAATTAATTGATGGTGGTTGTGAAAAAATAATTATCAATTCTATGAGCATTAAATGAAATATTTCTTGGCATAGGAGTTACATTTTATATATAAAAATGCAACTTTATAGAAAGGGTATGTTCATAGAGTTGTGGCTAAAAACTTTTATTATTTAGAGATGGTAAGGGATAAGAGCTTTTACTAAACCAAACAAAAGTTGGAAAACACAAAATGAAAGGATCTAAACGAGGGTCAAAGGAAATATAGGAATGTCATCTAGATTTCAGCATAGCCCTTGGTATCTTATATATGTTAGTTAGTTATAAATGGTTAAAAGAATTGGTGGACATTGATGTGCCATCACAAGAGTTGGCTGAGAAAATGTCAACTACAGGAATCGAGGTCGAAGGTGTCGAATCACCGGCTGCTGGTCTCTCAAAAATTGTCGTCGGTGAGGTCTTGTCTTGCGAAGATGTGCCAGAAACTCACTTGCATGTTTGTCAGGTTAATGTGGGTGAAGAAGAAGTTCGTCAAATCGTTTGTGGTGCTCCAAATGTGCGTGCTGGTATCAAGGTCATGGTGGCACTTCCGGGAGCTCGTATCGCGGACAATTACAAGATCAAAAAAGGGAAAATCCGTGGTTTAGAGTCTCTCGGAATGATTTGTTCACTTGGTGAATTAGGTATTTCTGACTCAGTTGTGCCAAAGGAATTCGCAGATGGTATCCAAATCTTGCCTCAAGATGCTGTTCCTGGGGACGAAGTCTTCTCATATCTAGACTTGGATGATGAAATTATCGAACTTTCCATCACACCAAACCGTGCGGATGCTCTTTCTATGCGTGGGGTAGCGTACGAAGTGGCAGCCATCTATGACAAGGCAGTCAACTTCAAAGAATTTAGCTTAACAGAAACAAATGAAGTTGCAGCAGACGCCCTTTCTGTAGGCATTGAGACAGACAAGGCGCCTTACTATGCGGCCCGTATCTTGGATAATGTGACCATCGCACCAAGTCCACAATGGTTGCAAAATATCCTCATGAATGAAGGCATCCGTCCAATCAATAACGTAGTAGACGTAACCAACTACATCCTGCTCTACTTTGGTCAACCGATGCATGCCTTTGACTTGGATACCTTTGAAGGGACCGACATCCGTGTGCGTGAAGCGCGTGCTGGTGAAAAATTGGTGACCTTGGACGGTGAAGAGCGTGACTTGGAAGCAAATGACTTAGTCATCACTGTCGCAGACAAGCCAGTAGCCCTTGCAGGTGTCATGGGTGGTCAAGCAACAGAAATCTCTGAAAATTCTAGTCGTGTTGTCCTTGAAGCAGCTGTTTTCAATGGCAAATCGATCCGCAAGACTAGCGGACGCCTCAACCTTCGTTCTGAGTCGTCTTCTCGCTTTGAAAAAGGCATCAATGTGGCAACTGTTAATGAAGCCCTTGATGCGGCGGCTAGCATGATTGCTGATCTTGCAGGTGCGACGGTGCGTAAGGGCATCGTTTCAGCGAGGGAGCTTGACACTTCAGATGTGGAAGTTTCTTCAACCCTTGCAGACGTTAACCGCGTCCTTGGTACGGAGCTTTCCTATGCTGATGTGGAAGATGTCTTCCGTCGTCTTGGCTTTGGCCTTTCTGGCAATGCAGAAAGCTTTACAGTCAGCGTACCCCGTCGTCGTTGGGATATCACTATCGAAGCTGACCTCTTTGAAGAAATCGCCCGTATCTATGGTTATGATCGCTTGCCAACTAGTCTTCCAAAAGATGACGGTACAGCTGGTGAATTGACTGCGACACAAAAATTGCGTCGCCAAGTTCGTACCATCGCTGAAGGAGCAGGTTTGACAGAAATCATTACCTACGCTCTGACAACGCCTGAAAAAGCAGTTGAGTTCACAGCTCAACCAAGTAACCTTACAGAACTCATGTGGCCAATGACAGTGGACCGTTCTGTCCTCCGTCAAAATATGGTCTCAGGTATCCTTGATACCGTTGCCTACAACGTGGCTCGTAAGAACAAAAACTTGGCTCTTTACGAGATTGGAAAAGTCTTTGAACAAACAGGCAATCCAAAAGAAGATCTACCAAATGAGATCAATAGCTTTGCCTTTGCCTTGACAGGCTTGGTTGCAGAAAAAGACTTCCAAACAGCAGCAGTTCCAGTTGATTTCTTCTATGCTAAGGGAATCCTTGAAGCGCTCTTTACTCGCTTGGGACTAGAAGTGACTTATACAGCAACAGCTGAGATTGCAAGCCTCCACCCAGGACGTACGGCCGTGATTTCACTCGGCGACCAAGTTCTTGGTTTCCTTGGCCAAGTGCATCCAGTCACTGCCAAGGCTTACGATATTCCAGAAACTTATGTAGCGGAGCTCAACCTTTCAGCCATCGAAGCAGCGCTTCAGCCAGCTACTCCATTTGTGGAAATCACCAAATTCCCAGCAGTCAGCCGTGACGTGGCTCTACTCCTCAAGGCAGAAGTCACTCACCAAGAAGTTGTAGATGCTATCCAAGCTGCCGGCGTGAAACGTTTGACAGATATCAAACTCTTTGACGTCTTCTCAGGCGAAAAACTGGGAGTTGGTATGAAGTCAATGGCCTATAGCTTGACCTTCCAAAATCCAGAAGACAGCTTAACAGATGAAGAAGTCGCACGCTATATGGAAAAAATCCAAGCATCACTCGAAGAAAAAGTGAATGCAGAAGTACGTTAACTCATCAATCCATCCTTCGGGGTGGATTTTTAGTTTCAAAAGGACAGTTCAGAAGAGAAAAGCGATAGTTGAGGAGGAAGCCATCTCAGAAAGTATTTGATGAGTTATACTATACCTATCACTGAAGTACTTAAAATTTATTAAAGATAGGATACTTTTGCTACTTATAATCCGATAAAATAGACATAAATCGTTGTAAAGTCTATCAAAAAGGAGTATAATAAGTGCAACATATCTCGGAGGTGGAAAATGTTAGAAGTAAGAAATCTAGAGAAAAGTTTCGGTCCCAAGCAAGTCTTGTTTGGTGTCGATTTTCAGGCAAGTCCAGGACGAATTCTAGGGCTGGTCGGAAAAAATGGTGCTGGGAAAACAACGATTTTCCACAGTATGTTGAAATTTTTAGAGTATCAAGGAGAGATCAGTCTGGATGGGCAGGAGATTCGTCAGGAAACCTATGCTCGGATTGGCTATCTGCCTGAGGAACGCAGCCTCATGCCCAAGTTGACAGTCCTTGAACAAGTTCGCTACTTGGCGACTCTAAAAGGTATGGATGCTAAGGAAGTCAAGGAAAAACTCCCTCAATGGATGGAAAAATTGGAAGTGAAGGGCAAATTGACCGACAAAATCAAGAGTCTTTCCAAAGGGAATCAGCAGAAAATTCAGTTGATTATCACCCTGATCCATGAGCCTGACTTGATTATCTTGGATGAGCCTTTTAGTGGTTTGGATCCAGTCAATACCGAGTTGCTCAAGCAGGTCATCTTAAAAGAAAAAGAGCGTGGTGCGACCATTATCTTTTCAGACCATGTCATGACCAATGTCGAGGAGCTTTGCGATGATATTCTGATGATTCGAGATGGGCGTGTAGTCTTGCATGGACCGGTCCAAGAAGTTCGCAATCAATACGGGAAAACGCGTCTCTTTGTTTCAAGTGAACGAAGTAAGGAAGAATTGGAAAGTCTTCCTCATGTCAAACAGGTGAGCTTGACCAAGCAAGGCAGTTGGAAATTGATCCTCGATGATGAGGGTGCTGGAAGGGAACTCTTCCCAATCCTGACTCAAGGTCAATACATCGCGACCTTTGACCAACAAGCTCCAACAATCGATGAAATCTTTAAACTAGAATCAGGGGTGGAAGTATGAGAAATATGTGGGTAGTTATTAAAGAAACTTATCTGCGACATGTCAAGTCCTGGAGTTTCTTCTTTATGGTCATTTCACCATTCTTTTTTATCGCTCTAACTGGAGGAATTAGCTATCTTCAAGGATCTTCTATGGCTAAAAATAGCAAGGTAGCTGTGGTAACAACTGTACCATCTGTAGCAGAAGGGCTCAAGGATACCAATGGTATCAACTTTGACTATCAGGATGAAGCCAGTGCCCAAGCTGCCATCAAGGATGAAAAAATCAAGGGTTATCTAACCATTGACCAAGAGGACAGTGTCCTCAAGGCCGTCTATCATGGTGAAACTTCTCTTGAAAGTGGCATCAAACTAGCAGTAACCAATAAGTTAAACGAACTGCAAAACCAACTCAATCGCTCGGCGGCTAATTTGTCCCAAGAGCAGGAAAAACGCCTGGCTCAAACTGTTGACTTTACCGAGAAGATTGATGAATCCAAAGAAAATAAAAAGATGGTCCAAACCATTGCGGCTGCGGGGCTTGGTTTCTTCCTTTATATGATTTTGATTACCTATGCTAGTGTCACTGCTCAGGAAGTAGCTAGCGAGAAAGGAACAAAAATCATGGAGGTGGTCTTCTCTAGTATCCGAGCTAGTCATTATTTTTACGCTCGCATGCTGGCTCTACTTCTTGTGATTTTGACTCATATTGGCATTTACGTCGTGGGTGGTCTGGCTGCCATTCTGCTCTTTAAAGACCTACCAATCTTGGCGCAATCTGGGATTTTAAACCATATAGGAGAGGCCTTCACAGTCAATACCTTATTATTTATCTTAGTGAGCCTCTTTATGTACGTAGTTTTGGCAGCCTTCCTTGGTTCCATGGTTTCTCGTCCTGAAGATGCCGGTAAGGCCTTGTGGCCATTGATGATCTTGATTATAGCAGGATTTATGGGGGTAACAGCCTTGGGCGCTGCTGGGGACAATTTAGTTCTGAAAATTGGTTCCTATGTTCCTTTCATCTCGACCTTCTTTATGCCATTTAGAGCTATCAATGGTTATGCAAGTGATTTAGAAGCTTGGATTTCACTAGCGATTACAGTCGTTTTTGCAGTGACTGCAACAGCCTTTATCGGACGCATGTATGCTAGTCTAGTCCTTCAAACAGATGATTTAGGTCTATGGAAAAGCTTCAAACGTGCTTTAGCTTACAAATAGCAATAGAAACCTCGTTTTCACGAGGTTTTTGTGATATTTTAAAGGTCAAACCGGGAAAATATTTTTCATATCTATTGACTTTTAGTAGTGAAATTTGGTATGATAGTAGACGGTATTGTTTACCCCATTTGTAAGGCCCCGGAACCTTTCAAATACCCCGCGGACCGGAACATCCGCCTTGTAAACAAAAACGATATTCATATAGGAGAAATCATGAACAAAACTACATTCATGGCTAAACCAGGCCAAGTAGAACGCAAATGGTATGTTGTTGACGCAACTGATGTACCTCTTGGACGCCTTTCAGCAGTTGTTGCTAGCGTACTTCGCGGAAAAAACAAACCAACATTCACACCACACGCTGATACAGGTGACTTCGTAATCGTTATCAATGCTGAAAAAGTTAAATTGACTGGTAAAAAAGCAACTGATAAGATTTACTACACTCACTCAAACCACCCAGGTGGATTGAAACAAATCTCTGCTGGTGAACTTCGTTCTAAAAATGCAGTACGTTTGATCGAAAAATCAGTTAAAGGTATGCTTCCACACAATACTCTTGGCCGCGCTCAAGGTATGAAATTGAAAGTATTCGTTGGAGCTGAGCACACTCACGCTGCACAACAACCAGAAGTTCTTGATATTTCAGGACTTATCTAAGGAAAGGAACAATAAAGTATGTCACAAGCACAATATGCAGGTACTGGACGTCGTAAAAACGCTGTTGCACGCGTTCGCCTTGTTCCAGGAACTGGTAAAATCACTGTTAACAAAAAAGATGTTGAAGAGTACATCCCACACGCTGACCTTCGTCTCGTTATCAACCAACCATTCGCAGTTACTTCAACTGTAGGTTCATACGACGTTTTCGTTAACGTTGTAGGTGGTGGATACGCTGGTCAATCAGGAGCTATCCGTCACGGTATCGCTCGTGCCCTTCTTCAAGTAGACCCAGACTTCCGCGATTCATTGAAACGCGCGGGACTTCTTACACGTGACTCACGTAAAGTTGAACGTAAGAAACCAGGCTTGAAGAAAGCTCGTAAAGCATCACAATTTAGTAAACGTTAATTCGAGAGAATTACTATACTTACAGAGAGCACCTTTCGGGGTGTTCTTTTTTATCGACACTTTGTAGATTTATAATTGGGGATCTCGTTGAAGGGTATCAGGTAAATGAAAAGATTCGTTGATAATATCCTATTTCTTCGTGCTTTAGTCTAATACCTATAATGTAAAAAAACTCTAGCTATCAGGTAGTTGATAGTTAGAGTTTTTTTCTATTCATATGATTTAATGAGCTTAAATAAGGCTTCTACTTCTGATGACAGTGTAGCTGATTTGAGATAAGCGTAATAAACTGTAAATGTTATCTGGTCCTCCGGTATTAGAGGGATTTTTATTAAATCATCATCTTCATCAGAAAGTGCGATATCAGCCAGTAAACTAACGCCAATCCCTTTCTTTAAAAGTTCTTTAAGAATGACAATGTCATCAGTCTTGAAGAATATTTCTGCCTTGTTTTGATGCTTTTGATTAAGTAGTTCAAAAGCTTTCAGGTGAACAAAGTGTTCGTCTAAAAGTATAAAGGATTGATCTACTAAATCTTCAAAAGTGAAGGAAAGAGCAGTAGCAAGAGGATGGTTCTTAGATAAAACGACATACAGTTCTTTATGAAAGAGTTCATGTGTCTCTATTGAAGGATGATTGAGTGGTTCAATCAAACCGAGTAAGCTCGCATCTAGTTCTCCCTTAAGGAGAAGATTTAATAATTCTACGGATCCACCACGAATAGGACGTACCTTTTTTAAAAAATCAAATTCAGTTTCTTTATTTAAGACAGAGAAAAGATACTGAATGATAATAGGAGGGAATCCTACAGTAGAGCAATGCGCCAAAGAGCGATTAATTTCTTTGCGAGTAGAAATAACCTCAGGTAAAATCAGTTCTGTATGCTTCAGAAGGATTTGTCCTTGATTAGTTAGTTTAAAGGAGCGATGTGAAGGATCATGGTGAATCAATTTGCAGTTAAAGGATTCCTCTAAGCGCTTGATGGCATAAGAAATAGATGGTTGGCTGACTTTGTGTTGTTTTGCCACTTCCGTATAGGATTGAAGCTGGCAGAGGTCATAAAAATATTGTAGATCTTTTAAATTCATATGGGCTCACTTTCATTAGTTGGAGAAGGAAAATAAATGGAAATCACCAGATAAATAATTTTTATCCGTATCCTACAATTTGACTATACGAGTATTCACCGGTTAAAATGTAAGTGAGTCAGGGATATCAAAGGTTATCTAAGATGCTTTCAAAAATGACCAACATTTTTTCTCGTTTATCAATAGGGAGCTGTTTAACCTTCATGTTGATTCTTTTGAGTGAAAGATTGTCGGTCTTATCAGAGGTTGATTCAAGGCTATCAAAATTGAAAAATTCCTCTGGGGTCATCTCTAGGGCGTCAATCACTTTTTCAAGACTGTGAATGGTCAGATTCACATTTTGGTTTTCAAGTTGATTGATATACTTAAGCCCAAGTCCTGCTTGTTCCGAAAGTTCTTCCTGGCTCATTTTTTTCTGTGTTCGAAAATATTTCACTTTTTGGGAAATATATTGTTGTAAATAGTTTTTATTCGTCATATAAATAGAATACAAGTTTTGCATGACAAAAAAACATCTTAAAAAATACAAAGTATTGTATAACAAACTTATATAATATTTATTTTAATTCGGATTGCCAATTTGTATGATTAGTTTCTTTTACTCGAAACTTTTAGTAAAGAGTGATCATCGAGAGTTTTATGAGTCCAGAACTTTATAAAATATAACAACTTAAAGTGTCATTAATAATGGTGTTTTAAGTATAAAGGGCTTATTAGAAAATTGTCTTCGTAGACTCATTATAACATATGCGTACACAATTGTATTTTTTAAACAACAAAGTTTTCCAAACAATTCGTTTTAAGTGGTATAATAGAAGTAAAAAGGAGGTTTCACTATGACTGCACATGATATTTTAAACAACCCTTTCCTCAATAAAGGAACTGCCTTTACCTTAGAGGAGCGGAAGGAACTAGGTCTTATTGGTTTATTGCCACCGTATGTTCAAACGATTGAAGAACAAGCGGCGCAAACTTATGCACAAATGCAAACAAAAGCCAATGATTTGGAAAAGCGTCTTTTCCTAATGGAAATTTTTAACACCAACCGGACTCTTTTCTATTACCTCTTTTCTCAACATTTGGAGGAATTCAATCCAATTGTATACGATCCAACTATTGCAGATACCATTGAAGGCTATAGTGATCTCTTTGTAGATCCACAATATGCGGGATATCTTGATATCAATCATCCTGAAAATATTGAAGCCACTTTGAAAAATGCTGCTGGGAATCGCGAGATTCGTCTCATTGTTGTAACAGATGCAGAAGGAATCCTTGGAATCGGTGACTGGGGAACAAATGGGGTAGATATTTCAGTTGGGAAATTGATGGTCTACACGGGTGCTGCTGGAATCGATCCTTCTATGGTTATTCCTTTAGTCATTGATGCAGGGACTAACCGTGAAGAACTTCGTAACAATCCTAATTACTTAGGGAATCGTCACGAGCGGGTTCGCGGAGATCGTTACTACGACTTTATTGACCAATTTGTTCAAACAGCAGAACGTCTCTTTCCTAAACTCTACCTTCACTGGGAAGACTTCGGCCGCTTGAATGCTGCCAATATTCTTGAAAAATACCGGAAACAAATTCCAACTTTTAATGATGATATTCAAGGTACAGGAATCGTTACCTTGGGTGGTATCTTTGGTTCACTGGATATTAGTGGTGAAAAATTAACAGATCAAGTTTATCTCTGCTATGGTGGTGGGACTGCGGGTGCAGGAATTGCCTCTCGTGTTCTTCGTGAAATGGTGAGTGAAGGTCTTTCTGAAGAAGAAGCCTATAAACGTTTCTTTATGGTTGATAAACAAGGTCTTCTCTTTGATGACATGGATGACCTAACTCCTGAACAAAAACCGTTTGCTAAGAAACGTGCTGACTTTAGTAACGCAGACAAGTTGACTGACCTGCTTGAAGTAGTGAAGACTGTGAAGCCAACCATTCTTGTAGGAACTTCGACTCAGCCTAATACCTTCACTAAAGAAATAGTAGAGGCTATGTGTGAAAATACAGAGCGTCCGATGATCTTCCCTTTGTCAAATCCAACCAAACTAGCTGAAGCTAGTGCCAAAGATTTGATTGAATGGTCAGATGGAAAAGCTTTTGTCGCAACAGGAATTCCTGCTGATACGGTTTCTTATAAAGGTGTCGACTATGTGATTGGTCAAGCCAATAATGCCTTGATTTACCCAGGTCTTGGTCTAGGTATGCTGGCTTCTGAAGCAAGTCTTTTAACTGATGAAATGATTGGAGCAGCGGCTCATTCATTGAGTGGTATTGTCAATCCAGGCCAACCAGGAGCTCCTGTTTTGCCGCCGTTCAAGTATGTAGCAGATGTTTCTATTAAAGTAGCAGAAGCAGTCGCTAAAAAAGCACAAGAGCAAGGTCTTGCACGCGCTAAGGAAACAGATATGGCCAAAGCAGTTCGTGATTTGAAGTGGTATCCAGAGTATAGATAATTCATTCCTGTTGCTGTCTATCCTTCTATAGCGACAGATTTGTATGGGCTGTGGACTTAAGTAATATAGAAAGGATACCTATGTCACTCTTTTTAACCTCGATTACGAGTATCATTCCGATTATCGCTATTATTGTTTTGGGGTACATTCTTCAGGTGAAGGGATGGTTTGGAGATGCCTTTGGTCCCAACCTATCTCGTTTGATCATGAATGTAGCCTTACCAGCATCAATCTTTGTGTCGGTGATGAAATACCTAACACTAGATAAACTAATCAGTCTTTCTGGAGGTCTCCTTTATACATTTGTGGCCTTTATCTTGGGCTATATCGTAGCTTATATTGCAGTTGTGGTTTTCAAGGTTCGTCCAGGACGGCGAGGAACCATGATTAATACCTTTGTGAATGCCAATACTATTTTTATCGGTTTACCATTAAACGTTGCTCTTTTTGGAGAGCAGGCTCTTCCTTATTTCTTAATTTACTATATCACCAATACGATTTCCACCTGGACATTGGGCGTGTATTTGATGACGAGCGATAGTAAATCGGGTCAAAGCAAGAAGACAAGTAAATTTGACTGGAAGAAATTGCTACCAGCTCCGCTTGTAGGTTTTCTTGTGGCTCTGCTATTTTTGATTCTCCGAATCTCTATTCCAGATTTCGCAATGAATACCTTAACCTATGTTGGAAATATCGTCACTCCTCTATCTCTGATTTATATTGGTATCGTTCTTGCAAAGGCAGGTTTGAAAACTATTACTTTTGATAAAGATACAATTGTCACTTTGGTTGGACGCTTTATCCTAGCTCCTCTAATCATGCTTCTTGTATTGAAGTTCTTTTCCTCAAATATGGCAACAGTAGAATTTAAGACCTTTATGATTCAGTCCGCTACGCCAGCTCTAGCTGTTCTCCCAATCCTTGCTAATCAAGGAAAAGGAGATGTGGAATTCTCTACGAATGTAGTGACTTTAAGTACAGTTCTATTTATCGTTGTTATTCCAATATTACAAACTTTATTAGGATAAGAAGGAAGAGGATAGAATTGAAAGTTAGGCGTTAAGAAATTCCCCTATTTAAAAAATATTGGTTCAAATTTTATGAAATGAATCAGTAGATATCGTTCTTAAAATCCTTGATATTGTGCTGTTTTTAACCCAACGGAAACCCACACTTTCCAACCAGGTCTTAAGAAAGTCCGTAAAGCATCACAATTTAGTAAACGTTCATTCGAGAGAATTACGATACTTGCAAAGAACACCTTTCGAGGTGTTCTTTTTGTACTTTCATACTTAAATTGGTGCAATTGACACAGTTGTTGCGACTTTAGTCACTTACAAATGTGGCTGCAATCTGACAAAGTCAGTTGCCTCAAAACCTTAATCAATACGAAACTATCAACGTTTACAAGCACTCGCAGGTTTGCCCTATGGGTGCTTTTTTCGTGTTTTTTGAAATAGCTCTTCATATCGTTATTAAATCCTTTAAATCATTAGGAATATTAATAAGAACAGACCGACTACGGTTTCCTGAATTTATTTTTAGTGGATTTTTTGCAAAAAATATTTTCCTTAATGTACTTTTGTGTTTTGCTTCAAAAGTTGGAAAAAGTCATTGAAAGTTCTAATTCTGTACTGAACAGGATTAGATCCTTTTTTATTTGATTTTAAATAGTTAGAAAATATGATAAAATAAAATGAGAATATTTTTAAAGTGTTACCCGACTTTATTCGAGGGATCATACTATCCCTTCTTACTTGATGAATTCGTGGTATGCTTTCGCTTGTTTTAATGCAGAAAGTTTTAGAAGGAGGCTACTCAGTATGTCATTATGGGACGCGTGGTTTGGAACAGATACAGAAAAGAAAAGGGAACAATATAAAGCATTGTATAACGACTTGAACAGTCAATTAAAAAGCTTTAAGGAAAAATTAAAAGAGATGGAAGGAAAAGTTGATAGCTATAATAACTCTCGACCTTCAATGAGTACAAGTTTTATTCCAGAGGATGTTTTTAGTGATAGCGAAGGTCGAGTAAAAGGAAAAGTTGATACTGTACGAACTAATCAGTCTAGTGATGCAAAAAGCTTATCGAGTGCTGTTGATGCAGCCTATGAACGATATAAATACTATGACCGCTTAGCTGAGGAAGAGCGTAAAGAGCGAGAAGCTGAAGCAAGACGTCAAGCTGAGGAACGTAAAAATAGAAATAAAAGACGGAGGTAAGATTCATGGCGGATTTAAAAATCAAATATAAAGATTTGGAAACTGCTATTAAGCTTTCAAAAGAGATCAATCAAGAACTGACGAACTCGTATCAAACGGTTACCCGATTAAAAAGTTATCTCCAATCTGCCAAGTGGTCAGGAAAAACTAAGGTAGCTTTTGAATCCTATTTAGACATTATCCATAAATACCATAAGGATCTAAGATCTATCATGAACGAACATGAAAAAGCAGTCTCTGGTCTGAAAAAATCAATTGATAATTACAATAACTCATCAGAAGTTTCATCAATAAAGGGGTTGTAAATATGTCACATAAAGAAACGTTTTCTATTCATGAACTCCATTATTTGATCGGTGCCTTTGATGGGGAGTTGATGCCCGGGTTGCCCACGCTAGATGATATTGTCACTGCTTCTGAACTCATATGGACGATAGCCAAAGAAGATCTTGAGAAAAAAGGTTTGGTGAATGAGGATGGTTCACTAACAAAAGCAGGGTTTGTCATAGTTGAGACTCTAAAAGAATATTGCTTGGGTAGAACTTTGGTCATTCTAAATAATTTCTATTTCATGCAATGCCGAGACAGTAACTTTTCTATCCTAATCGTAGATACTGGTCAGGGATATCAACTTGTCAAGATTAGTCCTATGAGTCGCTTATTGCTGCTTCAAGACAAGCTCCCATTGGTGACGAGGATTCCTCTGGAAGATGAGGTTGATTTTCTAACTGAAAGAAAGCAACTAACTCCTGATATCGAAACGGCTTTAGCATCAGATCAAGCGCTGATGGTACAGTATTATCCTTTGGAACAAATGTGCGAGACCAGACACGCAGCATTATTAACAGCTTCGTATCTATTCGTTGAAGAAGAGGGCCAACTATTGGGATTTGATGTAAATCAAGAAGAGTTATACCGCTTTAGCCAGTACTATTTCCTTGAGAGATTGTATAGCTGGCTTGCCATTCCGTTTAGGGAGGAGGATTTTGAAAATGGTAGTGACTGAAACGACTGTAATGGGTGGTGGTGGATCTAACGAAATCACCATGAATCCTGATGAAATGCATACAATCATGTCTTACATCACCAATATTGAAATTTCATTTCAAAATAACTTAGCTCCAAAATTGAAGAGCCTATCTGAAACGAAATATTATGAGGGTGGAGAAGCTTCAAAAGCAATGGACCACTATGCTGATATGCTCAATAAAGTCAATGAAGTCGGAGACCTATACCGACGTGCTAATAGTGAGATTTTAAGCATGATGGATCAAATGATCGAACAAGATACCAAGCTTAGAGATGATTTTATAAATGGTCTTGTTGCTGATCCCGCTCTCGTACAAAACTTAAAAACTCTGGGAATCATTCCGCGAGGTGACCAATGACCAAAGACGTAGAACTTCATTCATCGACCTGGAAGACGATGAAACAAGCCATAACGGGCATCACTGAAAATGCCACAGTCTCTAGCAGTGGCTATGGAAATTACACAAATGCTCAAGCAGGGAGCTATAGTACAGGCACAGCTTCGACCGGATTTGCCAAACGGGTGGAGGATCTGGTCAAGATTTCTGAGAAGGTCCAGAAACTCATCAAGGAAAAGGATACGGACGGTGTTGTTTCCTATACCTATCACGATGAAACCAGCACTGCCCAAATTCTGCAAGCCAAACTCTCAACCTTAGAGCGGTATGCTGAGAATGTGAACACCTACATCAAGAAGAATATCGACCGCCCCTTCTATGAGGCTATGGACAAGGTAGGAGCCAAGCTCGAAGCCCTTAATATTCAAAAGTATAAAACGACTAACAAGATTGGCTATAAGCGAATCGAGTCTGTGAAAGATCCTTATGGTCATCCTGTCGGTACCAAGGAAGTCACCCCATCTGAGATAGGGATTGACGAGCTCTACAAGGTTGATAGTCCTTATAAGGCATCACTGAAGAAAAGCTATGAGAAGTATAAGAAGAGTAAGGACTATAAGGATCATAGGCTGACCGAGACGGAATATGTCCAAGTTATGCATCAAACCCGATCTTTCGAGTATGTATCGATTGATGATGAAAAGTCCACTACAGAGATGTGGCGGGATTTGACTCTGAGCGCGGCTACAGTTGTCTTGTATGTCTTCTGCCCTCCTGCTGGTGCGGTTCTATCAACGGTCGTAGCAGCAGCGGATATGTACTCTGCCGCTTCTGGTAAGGACTGGGGTACTGGCCGCGAGCTAGACGGGAACGAGAGAGCTATGAGGGGAGCCTTTGCCCTGCTTGACTTGATCCCAGCAGGTAAATATCTAAGTGGCTTGGCCAAGACAGGAAAGACTGCAGGGCTCACCGCTGTTAAGACTAGTATCAAAACAGCGGTGAAGGAAGGCGTCGAACAAGGCGCTAAGAATTTCGATACCTTTAAAGGGCTCTTGAAGAAGACCAAGGGGCTGGGGGATAATATCTTTTCTCAAATTAAAACCTATGGCAAACAGCTTGACAATCTCCGACCAAGTAAGATTCTATCGAATTCGGCAGATGATCTAAGTGACGCGGCTCAGAGATTTAGTTTGAACTCCCTAGAACAACTGCAACCAGTGACAGGCTCTATTCCATTTGAAGGAGGTAAGTTAACACATCAGGCAGATAATCTCAGTGCTTTCGCAAAAAATCTAGATGGCAGTGTGGATGATGTCGTGGAGAGTCTTTCCCGAAGCACACTAGCAGATAATATAAATGTAGTACAAACTGTACAAGCAGATGAAGTAAATACCTGGTGGAAAACTGAAATGGGGTACGATAATCCTCCATATAAGCCAGGTACCTCTGTAGATATTATCTCTTTAAAAAGAGAGACGACATTTGTACGAGTTTATGATGGAGAAGTTTCGGGACAATTCGGAGGTTGGTTGATGAATTTGGACGATATAAAAGGTTTAACACCTGAAGAAATTCGAGATGTATATGCATTGCCAGCAATACCAAAATATATGACTGATGTTACTCTGGAATCAGGTACAACATTGAGAACAGGGATTGTGAATCCATTAGAAGGCTGGGGTAAAGGTGGAGCAAGACAATTTGATCTTATGGGACAAAGAACTGGGAAATTCACAAATGAAAGGTTGATACAATGGTAGAATATGAAAAATATAATCTAATAGTAAATGGTAAAGTTGTAAAATGTTTTAAATTTGAAATCCGAAATATAATTGAACACGGTGACGAATTTATTGTTTTATTGGAGATTCCTTTTGATAATGATATTGAAAAAAATAACATTTTAAGAGTTGATGCTAGTGGTAATGTAGTCTGGACGATAGATAATAGTGGATACAGTAATAATATTTATCCCTTTGAACAGATGATTTTGAGAGAAGGCTGGCTTTATGCGACTGATTTTTATGGCAGAAGATTAAAAGTCGATATAAAAACGGGGAAAATAGTTGATATGACTATATCAAAGTAATTGTATGAGATTATGTATTTAGGAGTAATACTAAATAGAAGTTTAAGAATTTCGGAAATATGTGGAGGGCTTATAAATGAGCGTAGGTCACTTGCCTACAAGAGATAGTTTGGGTTATCAGAGTGTCAAACAAGCTTTAGAGAAAATTTTTTCGATTGATCTTGATACAATTACGATTAATGAAGGAGATGATGAAAATTTTAATTTTCCGTTCATGTATAATGGTTATCATATGACAATAGGTATTTCATCAACCGGTAAAAATACGCAATTGGAAGCCGGAGAGGGTGGCTTATTTAACATTTGGTTCACTCGAACTGATGAACAGAGATTTTCAATCACTTTTTTATCCAAGGTTATTGATGACAAGAGTATAAGAAGAGTGTATGGACGTGATGAAGAATCAGTCGAACGGACTTTGAATATATTGAAAGACTTTCTAAATTCAGATAAAGCGGAAGTTCTATTGAAGAATTGAATTAATGTCTAGATTTTGTCACGGTGGCTGGTGGATCTAACGAAATCACCATGAATCCTGATGAAATGCATACAATCATGCGTTACATCACAAACATCGAAATTTCATTTCAAAATAACTTAGCTCCCAAATTAAAGAGCCTGTCTGAAACGAAATATTATGAGGGTGGAGAAGCCTCGAAATCAATGGACCACTATGCTGATATGCTCAATAAAGTCAATGAAGTCGGAGACCTATACCGACGTGCTAATAGTGAGATTTTAATCATGATGGATCAAATGATCGAACAAGATACCAAGCTTAGAGATGATTTTATAAATGGTCTTGTTGCTGATCCCGCTCTCGTACAAAACTTAAAAACTCTGGGAATCATTCCGCGAGGTGATCAATGACCAAAGATGTAGAACTTCATTCATCGACCTGGAAGACGATGAAACAAGCCATAACGGGCCTCACTGAAAATGCCACAGTCTCTAGCAGTGGCTATGGAAATTACACAAATGCTCAAGCAGGGAGCTATAGTACAGGCACAGCTTCGACCGGATTTGCCAAACGGGTGGAGGATCTGGTCAAGATTTCTGAGAAGGTTCAGAAACTCATCAAGGAAAAGGATACGGACGGGGTCGTTTCCTATACCTATCACGATGAAACCAGCACTGCCCAAACTCTGCAAGCCAAACTCTCAACCTTGGAGCGGTATGCTGAGAATGTGAACACCTACATCAAGAAGAATATCGACCGCCCCTTCTATGAGGCTATGGACAAAGTCGGAGCCAAACTTGAAGCCCTTAACATTCAACAGTATAAAACGACTAACAAGATTGGCTATAAGCGCATCGAGTCTGTGAAAGATCCCTATGGCCATCCTGTCGGTACCAAGGAAGTCACCCCACCTGAGATAGGGATTGACGAGCTCTACAAGGTTGATAGTCCTTATAAGGCGTCACTGAAGAAAAGCTATGAGGAGTATAAGAAGAGTAAGGACTATAAGGATAGCAGGCTGACGGAGACAGAATATGTCCAAGTTATGCACCAAACCCGATCTTTCGAGTATGTATCGATTGATGATGAAAAGTCCACTACCGAGATGTGGCGGGATTTGACTCTGACCGCGGCTACAGTTGTCTTGTATGTCTTCTGCCCTCCTGCCGGTGCGGTTCTATCAACGGTCGTAGCAGCAGCGGATATGTATTCCGCCGCATCTGGTAAGGACTGGGGTACTGGGCGCGAGCTGGATGGGAACGAGAGAGCTATGAGGGGAGCCTTTGCCCTGCTTGACTTGATCCCAGCAGGTAAATACCTCAGTGGTTTGGCCAAGACAGGAAAGACTGCAGGGCTCACCGCTGTTAAGACTAGTATCAAAACAGCAGTGAAGGAAGGCATTGAACAAGGCGCTAAGAATTTTGATACTTTTAAAGGGCTCTTGAAGAAGACCAAGGGGCTGGGGGATAATGTCCTTTCCCAAATTAAAACCTATGGCAAACAGCTTGACAATCTCCGACCAAGTAAGATTCTATCGAATTCAGCAGATAATCTAAGTGACGCGGCTCAGAGATTTAGTTTGAACTCCCTAGAACAACTGCAACCAGTGACAGACTCTATTCCATTTGAAGGAGGTAAGTTAACACATCAGGCAGATAATCTCAGTGCTTTCGCAAAGAATCTAGATGGCAGTGTGGATGATGTTGTGGAAGCTAACCGGTTCTCCTCAGAGTGGCATAATTTGCAGAAAAGTTTTCCGGATTCAGGATTATCAGAACGACAATCAGAAAAGATAGTCAATATTAAACCAAGTGAAACAATTAAACGACCAGATCCTGAGGAATATTTGAGTTCTAATTATATTAAAGAACATAATGCCTTATTTGACGAAGGGGTGGCAGCTTTTGCTAAAAATGATTATTGGATTCAAAAAGAAGGTTATTTTGGTCGACCGGATGGTGCATTTGTCTTTCCAAAAGATGTAGCTGAAGCTATGGTCAAGGAAGCTGATGGTAATCCCCGTGTACTTGAAAAACTTTTGGGACTTGATAAAGGTAGTCTTGGAAATAATCCAATTATGATCGAACCTAAGGAAGTTGAAAATCTGAGGATTCCAAGTGGCAATGAGGGCGGAGCAAGCGGGAATGTTCAATGGCGTCCGGGTGGTAAGACCTATCCGGGTGGTGTTCCAGAATCTGTGATTGACAGAGTTCCTAAAGATAAATTGAACATTAAAGAATTGTGGAGTGAACAATAATGAAAGAAATACCAACAAAAAAAGGTGATATGTTAGAAATTTATGAAGCCAATGGTAAGTATATTTTAAAGTATCCAACTTTCAATATCACCATGCCAGAGGTTGTTAAAGAAATCCCTAAAGAAGCAGTGGATAGCTATTTAGCAGGAGAACATGATGGTGAAGAATTAATTAATTATGCTAATTTCGGATTTTGGAAATCAAAAATTAGTCAAGAAGATGCTAACATACAATTTTTAAGAGATAATCCAGAATTTCTTCTTATTGATACAGATAGAAAGAGACACTATTTCTCCGAAAAAGAATTTGAAGAATTGTTGAAAAAAGCTCATGAAGTTTCTGATGCAGATGATAAGTAATCATTCTCTATATTAAAGAATATAAGAGACAGAGTTCTTGCTCTGTCTCTTACGTATTATAAGAAAATTCTTAGGCAGTAAGCTCAGACCATCAGCCGTTGCGCGCTATGAGGCTGGTCTTTTTGATGAGAATGCCCGTCTAGCCTATGGAAGCCAGAAGAACGTGGAGGAAAGCTAACACATCTAGCAGATAATCTCAGTGCTTTCGCAAAGAATCTAGATGGCAGTCTAGATGATGTGATGGAGCTAGGAGGGAAATCTGGCAGTAGGTTTGGTGGTTCGAATACCAAACATTGGTTCGAAGATGCTAGTGAGATCTTGAGAGACGGAAGCCATATGGATGGAAAAGTTCCCAAGCCTAATGTTGTATATGAGGCTGGAGAACATCGCTATCTTTACCGTACTGATGAGGTGGGGCGTATTGATCGGGCGTATGCTGAAGATTTACAACTAAAACTCCATGAAGGTAGATTACGTCATAACTCCAAGACTCTGGATAAAGAAATTGGGGACCATGCAGGGCATATATTCGGAGATTTATTTGGTGGATCACCCGAGTTGGATAATGTTATCTCACAAGCTAAAGATGTCAATCTAAAAGAATATCGTCGTATCGAACGTGATTGGGAAGCTGCTTTAAAATCCAAACCACCAAAGAAAGTTGAAGTAGACATTAAGATTAACTACGAAGGCTCTTCAATGAGACCGACTAGCTTTGAAGTTAATTATAAGATTGATGGAAAAAAATATAAGAGAATAATTCCAAATATAAACAAATAAAGGGAGAATAATATGACACAATTTGAAGATAAATTTATGGAAATCCAGATTGACATGGTTTCACTAGCTATGGAATATGTCCACAATCAAGCAGAAAAAGTATATATTTATTGCATTTCGGAGGAAGCATTGCAATCATATAAAGTTTTTTATAAGATTAATGGTATTGTAATTGAAATGGATAAAGTTAATGAAGTTGTGGCAAAAAAAGTAGATGATTCAGATAATATGGCATTCGCTCTATTGAGATATGGAGCTGAAGATATACAAAAATTGATTGATGTTTGCCAAGAATATAATCGTGAACATCCAACTGAAATGTGGTTGATTTATGATGCTCAGAAAAATAGTCTTGACAGTCGTTATAGCTATGAAGGACGTTATGACAAGGATGAAGAATTGCTTCCACGTCTAGAGTTTGAAAAATGGTTTGAGGAAGTAAAAGAAAATCAGCTATAATATTTTTGATATTGGCACTTAATATTCAGTTAAGTGCCTTTTCACAAAGGACTGGGGTACAGGCACAGCTTCGACCGGATTTGCCAAACGGGTGGAGGAACTGGTCAAGATTTCTGAGAAGGTTCAGAAACTCATCAAGGAAAAGGATACGGACGGTGTCGTTTCCTATACCTATCACGATGAAACCAGCACTGCCCAAACTCTGCAAGCAAAACTCTCTACTTTGGAGCGGTATGCCGAGAATGTGAACACCTACATCAATAAGAAAATCGACCGCCCCTTCTATGAGGCTATGGACAAGGTAGGAGCCAAACTTGAAGCCCTTAACATTCAAAAGTATAAAACGACTAACAAGATAGGATATAAGCGGATCGAGTCTGTGAAAGATCCTTATGGCCATCCTGTCGGTACCAAGGAAGTCACCCCACCTGAGATAGGGATTGACGAGCTCTACAAGGTTGATAGCCCTTATAAGGCGTCACTGAAGAAAAGCTATGAAGAGTTCAAGAAGAGTAAGGAATATAAGGAACATAGGCTGACGGAGACAGAATATGTCCAAGCTATGCACCAAACCCGAGCTTTCGAGTATGTATCGATTGATGATGAAAAGTCCACTACAGAGATGTGGCGAGATTTGACTCTGACCGCGGCTACAGTTGTCTTGTATGTCTTCTGCCCTCCTGCCGGTGCGGTTCTATCCACGGTCGTAGCAGCAGCGGAAATGTACTCTGCCGCTTCTGGCAAGGACTGGGGTACTGGCCGCGAGCTGGATGGGAACGAGAGAGCTACGAGGGGCTTCTTTGCCCTGCTTGACTTGATCCCAGCAGGTAAATATCTCAGTGGCTTGGCCAAGACAGGAAAGACTGCAGGACTCACCGCTGTTAAGACTAGTATCAAAACAGCGGTGAAGGAAGGCGTCGAACAAGGCGCTAAGAATTTCGATACCTTTAAAGGGCTCTTGAAGAAGACCAAGGGGCTGGGGGATAATATTTATCACTCCTTGCCGACCTATCGAAAACAACTCGCCCGTCACTTACAGAATACAGTGGATGAAGGTCTCCTAAATCTAAGCAAGGCTGCCCAAGAAGGACTGGAGCGAGCCAAGCAGTTTACCTTGGAAGTGCCGACTATCCGAACGAGGCAGGTAGCGCCTGTTGGTTTTGCCAATATACAAGGGTTCTCTACACTTGAGAAAACAACCGTGAAATTGGGAGATACAGGTCTAGGAAAGAGCTTGGATAATCTGGCTTCTAAAGCGAAACATGTAGAAAACACTCGACTGGATAGACTCCGAGCGCGTAATGCTTTCTATACAACCAAGGAAGAGTGGATGAAGGCGATGAAAGAAGGAGATGTCGTCTTTAACACGAACATCCACAGCAAGATTGAAATCCTCAAGCAAAGAGGGATTATATCGGAGGTTGATGACGGCACTATTGAGCTGATCAGTAATATGCGCAAAGGGAACTACGGTGAGATGACTACGGACGAGATCTATCGTCAGCTGGGTTACGAACGAATTAGTCTAGATATGGTGACTGATATAGACGGAGTCACCCACCATGGAATTGACGGTATCTACCACAATCCCAATGGGCACCCACCCTATATCATCGCAGAAGCATAGTATGGTAGTGCTCGCTTAAGTTACTTGAAGAATCCAAAAGTCAAACAGATGAGCCATGAGTGGATAATGGGAGGGCGTCTAGAAAAGGCAGTCGGTAATAAGCATAGTATATTGATTCGTGAAGCTATGGATGATAACCTAGTTGGCTATCAGTTAGTGAAGGTTAAGAAGAATGGCGATATTATGATAAATAATCTCGATAAGAAGGCGAATATTATTCGTCCCTAGAAAAGGAGTTAATACATGTTAAGAGATAAAATTCAAACAGAAGCATATTTCCAAGAAGCATTTGAATGGTATTCTGAAAGTTTGCGCAAGAAACTGTAACGTTTTGATAAGGTTAAACCAGACAGCCTTTCCGATCATTTTCGATTTAGAGTTATTAATTATGAAAATTTATTAAAGGTTGGTTATTCTCTAGGTAAGGATGTACAGGATCTCTTTCCTTATTACCAAGGCATTCTTTCTACATTAAAAGAGGTCGCTTCAGAGGGAGTCCCCTTTTATCGTGCAGTTGATGTATTTGCCTTGGGGGTTCTCTATAGTGAACGCAAGGAAGAGTTTCTGGATGATTTGAAGGCTATCTATGAGCAGATGGACCACACAGATGGCTTGATTGAATACTACATGGTTTATTTATTCCATGATAAAGTGGTTCCTTTCCATTCGATTTTAGAATATCAAAATATGATTGAGGACACTTATGAGAGTGTAGCCAAGGCACAAGGTTTCTGGTACTATAGCAACTCAGATGCTCCGTGGTATAATAACCACACCAAAGATACCTATAAAGGCTATTGGAGTTTTGACACTGCCGCAACCTGCAAGATTAAAGGAATTTATGACGAGCGCTTGAAAGACCTAGAGTACTTTCCATATGACTTGTTGGTGCAGGGAGAGTAGGTTGAAAATTGGAGTTAATACATGTTAAGAGATAGAATCAAAACAGAAGAATATTTCCAAGAAGCATTTGAATGGTACACGGGATCATTACAACGGAAGGTGGAACAATTTCCTGATATAAATCCAGAGTATTACGAGCATCATTTTAGATTCATGGTGATTAATTATGAAGATTTATTAAGAGTTGGCTACTCTCTAGGGAAGGATGTTCAGGAACTCTTTCCTTATTATCAAGGGATCCTCTCCAATTTAAAAGAAGTCGCCTCCGAGGGAGTTTCCTTTTATCGTGCGGTTGATGTCTTTTCATTAGGAGTTCTTTATAGTGATCGTAAGGAAGAATTTCTGGATGATTTGAAGGCTATTTATGAGCAGATGGACCACACAGATGGCTTGATTGAATACTACATGGTTTATCTATTTCATGATAAGATAGTTCCTTTCCATTCGATTTTAGAGTATCAAAATATGATTGAAGACACTTATGAGAGTGTAGCTAAGGCGCAGGGCTTCTGGTACTATAGCCACTCAGATGCTCCATGGTATAACAACTATACCAAAGATACTTATGTAGGCTACTGGAGTTTTGACACCGCCGCAACCTGCAAGATTAAAGGAATTTATGACGAGCGTTTGAAAGACCTGGAGTACTTTCCATATGACTTTCTAGTGCAAGAAAATTAAGAAAACTGGGTTTCTACCCAGTTTTTGTCGAACATGTAACCTCCTTTTCTTTTTGTTACACGGACATCCACAGCATGGCTGAGGTCCTCAAGCAGGAGATAATAGTACTGGAACAGTTTCGACTGGGTTTGCCAAACGGGTGGAGGATCTGGTCAAGATTTCTGAGAAAGTCCAGAGCTTACTATCTGAAAAATAAATGGAAGGAATAGACTTCTGCATTGATTAGTATGATTTTCGTTTCATACGTATTGAGTAGGATGTTGATTTTTTGATACTTTATATCATCAAACTAATTATTGCTAAAATATTATTTTTTTAAATTATTTGATGTAATACTTGCGTTAGCATTTGAATAATGTTAAAATAAGATAAAAAAAAGAACATAGGAGTAAGAATATGTCAGACCAAATTCGTGTATCCACAGAAACCCTTCAATCACGTGCGCGTGAATATGGAAAAGCTGCTAATGATATCAGAGTCATCTTGAACAATCTTCAACGCCTACAAGACACTCTTCGTACAGAGTGGGAAGGTGCTGCCTTCCAAGGTTTCGAGAGACAATTCCTTGAATTGAAACCGAAGGTTGTAAATTTTGCGGATTTGATGCAACAAATCAATACACAACTTGATAAGACTGCTGAAGCAATGAAACAAAATGACCAAGCTTTATCTAAGAACTTTGGCATTCAAAATAGTTAAGGATAAAGTTGAGGATTTCTCCTCAACTTTTTTACTACATTTATTTAAGGAGATCATGTGAACAAGAAAGTTTTATTTAGCTTAGGGATAGCACTGTTATTAGTTACAATGATAGTATCCTTCTTTGCAGTTGTAAAACCAACACCTATCAGCCGAACGAACTCAGATTCCTCGGTGCAACAAGCCCCTATTAAAGTGGCTGTTGTTAATGAAGATACAGGTAAGGTATATAATGGACAACCGATTAACATTGCGAATACTTTAGTAAACTCGTTCATAGCTAAAAATAATTACAAAGTAGAAGTTGTTTCTCGGTCAATCGCTGAAAACGGTCTAAAAAATGAGACTTATCAGTTGATGATAATCTTGCCAAGTAAATTTTCAGAAGAAGCTTTAGCGATCGAATCAACTTCACCTGTTCAGGCGAAGTTTCAATATCAAATTCAATCAAGTGATCAACTGACTGTTAAACAGGCTGAACAAGCAGTAGTAGCTTTCAAAGAGCTTTTTAATAAGGACTTGATTAATATTTATTTCACTAGTATTATTGGGAATTTGAAAACAGCACAAGGCCAAGTTGCTGATGTGGTTACAAACGAACATGAGTCACTAACGTCCTTTAATAATAAGTTAGTAGATCCTCTTGCTCAATATAGTCAACAATTTAATGGCTTAGGCTCATCACCGAATAATCTGTTATCATCGTATTCATCATTTAACAAAACCCTGTTAAATACAAATGATGCCTTTAAATCCATTATTTCTGTTGATAAGACATATGAGGGAACAATAGAAAAAATAAAGGGACAACAAGAAAAGTGGGATCATTCCTTGAATACTAGAGAACAGGCTTTATCCAACTATGATAAAGACTTTTCTAAATTATCAGTTAAGGAACAATTAGATCAATTAGCTGCTATAAACACTCAATTTAATAATAATAATTTATCAGAGCCAGCTATTTGGAAAGAAACTACTGATACGGCTTCTTCCTATAATCAAGATATCGCAAAACTTCTCGAAAACTTGAAGAAGAATAACAAGGAAATTGATGATACCTTATCAAATTATGATTCAAAGATTAGAGAAGCAGTAGAGTCTTCCTTGGCTAAAAACTCCTCAGCGGTAGATGGAGCTAATAAAACTCTTGGAAGTTATATCCAGTCGTTAAATACTAGTATGCAAAATCAAATGACTAGTAAATGGCCAAGTGTATACTACGATGATGCAGCTATAGATAATCTTTCTTTGTCAAATACTGATAAACAACATTTGAAAAATATTAGTAGTTTTATACGGTGGTATAGTAAGAAGGCAGGGAAAGATTTGCCAACTTTGCAAGCTACAACACTTGAAAATGAAGAGTTTTCTCAGTTAAAGAATGATATTAAATCTAAGAGCACAACAAAACGTGAGCTAACATTGCCTTCGTTTGAAGGAAAAATTTCAAAATTAACCTTAACAGTACCAAATGGTTATTATCTTAAAGAATCAAACTATGGATTTTCTAATCTTGGAGGAGATAGCTATCAGGTATTCATCCCTAGTGAAGCATCTCCAGGTATGACTATTTCATACACACTAGGGATCAAGAATGAAAATGATCTCAGTGTCTTGTCGCCTGTCTTTGTTAAGTATCAATTAGATACGACAGAAGATGTAAAAGTTATAAAGGAAGATGCCCCTTATGAAAAAGATAAAATAGAGAATGAGACAGTTCATTCTGCGCCTGTTAGTCCAGCTACTTCTGTAACGTCAAGTTCCTCTACGTCTGATGGGCAGAAACCAACAGAAATTATCACAATTACGAAGACCATCACGATTACAAAGACAAATCAAACAGAAAAGAAAGTTTTGAATCGTCATTATGAGATGCAAGACATTATTTCTAACTGGGAGTACAATCCTACCAAGCTAACTCAAGCGGTTTATAAAGATGTTGAGGCGTATCTACAGTTATCAGGACTAGTTACTGCGTATTACGGCTTAGATTTATCTAAAAATACGTACACAGACACTACGTTTGTTCCGGCAGAAGGTTCTCTTGCTGCCTTAGCAAATAATGATGACCTCAAGACTATTGTGACCAATCTAATCAAAGCGACCACAGTAGAAGCTTTAAAATCAGATTTGAAGATTTCGGATAAAAAATTGACGGATATTCAGTCTCGATTGGCGAATGCTGAGAAATTGACAACTAATATTGATCAGCTGAGAGAAACAACCAAAGATTTAATGACTCAGTTAAGTCAGTTAATTGAACAAACCAAATTAGTGGATAAAACAATTACAGATAAGCCTAGTTTTGTTGAAACAGAAAAAGTAGACAATACTGATATGGTTACAGTTAGTATGGATATGAACAGTGACCTAATTAAACTGATGTCAGCTAGTACAACCTTGATGAACAATACACAAGCAAACCAAGCTGTTTCTGAGACGATTGAAGCTACTATGACTCAGTTGACAAATGATGTTAATACATTGGAAAAAGATGGAAAATCATTAACTGAACGCGTCTCTGAGTTGAAAAATATCATGTCTAATGAATATGGTTCAAACGAAGAATTCCTTAAAAACTTTTCTACTGTTTTGAGCAATACTAGAACGGGTAACACCAAAAATGAAGCTGTCTATGAATATTTGTCGAATCCTGTTGATGCTTCGAAAATTGGGAATGTCGTATCAGCTGCGACCAATTCACCGTCACAGACTAATCGTCAAGACGAAAGATCAGGACTTCTTATTATCTTAGTCAGCTATCTTGTTAGCTTGGTTGTTGCTTATCTTTTCCAACATGCAGATAAAGAAGAATTGCAAAGATTAATCAGTTTGAAGGATCGTTTGTCATGGAGAAATTCTTCTGGACCAATGTTCTTCCTAAGTGTGATTTCAGTAGCAGCAGGTTCTATCATTGCGATTGTTTCTGGAGTTAAACTTGCTTTCTCTGTAAGTCAGTTGAGTTGGTTTGTAGTACTTCTTGTCTTGGTAAGTCTAATGATGACATATGGTCTGAATATCCTTATGGATAAACTAAAAAGTCTTGGATTTTTGATAAGTATAAGTCTACTACTGCTTTATATCATTTCAGCAACTCAATTGTTTGATGAATATTATGTGAATTCGGCTCCTATTTTAACAGCTCTTTCTCCATTGACATATCTTGAAGGGGCAGTGAAATTATTCATTAATCAGCAAAATGGAGTTGTTCAGTCAGTAATGGTAATTGTTGTTCTCACAATTGCTTTGGGACTTGGAAATACTTTCTTGTATCGTCAAGTTAAGGATAGCAAGTAATATGAAAAAAAACATTGTCTTTATCTTTCTATTGTTTTTAATTTTTACAAGAGGAAGTGTTGTCTTTGCAAATGATGGATCTTTGCAAATAGATACATCTTTAGATAAAAATACCAAGAAAACGGAGATTCAATACTTTGAACAGGAGAGTAATTTGACAAAGTTATTTCATCCTGAGACCTATAAATTAGTTGATACAACTAAAAAATTGGATAACGAAAAGTATCAATTAGTTAAAACAAACTTATTTATCACTAAAGTGGAAACGGAGAATATCGTTAATGAGTATCAGTCTGCTTTATTTACCAGTCAGATTCAAATCAATCACAGTGATAAAAAGACTGTTTCACTTAAAAACGTAAAGTCTCCTGTTTCTTGGACCGCAATTTTATTGTTTATACTAGGGATGATTGTCACAATTTACTCGCTCTTTTATAAAAAGTTACATACAACTAAACAATAAAAACGATAGAAAAATACATAAAGGGAGATACAAATGTATCTCCCTTTTTATAAATAAAAAGTTCTTCAATATTCATGTTCTGCGTGATATAATAGGCATAACACAATAGATTTAGGAGGGTTCTATGGAAGAGTACATTAATATTAGTCTGGATTGTTCGCCTTTTTTATCTAAAATATTAGATTTAAGAGTTCCTACTGAGTTAACGATTAAAGAATTACTACAAATCGTCTCAGATACTTATGGTATAGGGGTTAAGGTAATGAATCCAAGTGTAAGAAATCAACAGTCTGGAGAAATTCTTGCTAGTACGAGCAGTCTAGCATTAGTGAAAGACGGAGTTTTATTAAAATTGGAAAGAATATAGTAAGGGAGTCAGGTATGGACGTTCAAAAAATGGAATTAGTAGTTGGAGATATCAAGGGAAATCGAGAAATAGCTTATGCTCTATTAACAGCAACACAACCTTATTTTGTGAATCAAAATGTCATTGAGGAAGAAGGTAAATTAACGATTGAAAGTCTTTTGACAGATGAATATTATTCTTGGGATAAGCTGACTACGATGATTGATGAAGAAAAGTTACGTCATCTGATCAATGTTGGTCAATTATTTAACTTGCTGAAGGATTCAATTTATACTTATGAGTTATCACCTAGTAATCTAGTGTTTTCACGAAATGGGAATCCCCTATTCATTTTTCGTGGTGTTAAAGGGCAAGTGCCTCCCTATGATGCATTAAACCTAGAAGCGTTTACAGTTAACTTTAAAGCTATGATAGTATCTCTACTAGATAAAAAGGTAAGTTATGAAAAATTAGTGGAGGGGCAGTCGCCATTCTATAAGGGAAAACTGTTTTGTGAGACCATCATGAAGGCTGAAGATTTGGATGCAATCTTAGCCTTACTACTAGAAAAATACCTAGAAGAACAGGAACAAAATAAAGAAAAATTTTCACGTGTTCCTAACAAACTTGTTTCGCGATTGAAGTGGACTACTATTATTGCATCACTTATTGGAGTGCTGTCAATTGTTGGAGTGCTTTACTTTGCATTGTTCGCTATGCCTAATCAACAAATGATTTCAGACTTACGTTTGGCTTTTGTACACCAAGATTATTCATCGGTTGTATCTACTGTTAAAAATACAGACTCTAAATCACTTAGTCAAGATGATGCTTATATGGTAGCTTTTTCGGTCATCAAAACAGAACCTTTAACTGAAGCGCAAAAGACAGAACTATCCAAAATATCAACTCAATCAAGTACAGACTATCTTCGTTACTGGGTCTTAATTGGCCAGTCGAAAATTGATGAAGCTATAGATATTGCGAGTTACTTAGATGATCCACAATTATTAATGTACGGTCTGACTAAAAAGGTTGATGAAGTTCAGAGAAATCCTAACCTCACATCAGAACAACGTACGGAGCAACTAAATAATTATAAGAGTAAATTGGAAGAGTTGAAGAAAAACTACCTAACACCTGAGACGAACAAGTCGAATACGACTTCGACATCAACTTCAGCTTCAACTTCAGCAGAGTCAAGATAGGAGTGGTCTATGAATTATTTATTTTTTGAAGGCAATGTTTATCCACTCTATGCAGGAAAAACCTATCAACTGGGGTCTTCTGTAGATTCTAATATCTATCTTCCTATTTTTGAGAATGTGGTGCTGGAAGTCAAGGAAAATGGAGTTGAACTACTCGGGGAGACTTATTCTTATGGGTATCATTTGGTTGCTATAGCTGAAAATATAAATGTTTCCTTATTGATTATTGAAAACACAGAGCATTACCTTCTTCCTGAGAAAATACTTTATTTATCAGATAAGAAAGAAGCGTCTATTCGCTTAGTTGATTTTCCTATAGAAATCATTTTGACCTTTGATGGGACAAATAAGACGATTTACAGTGTTAGTCCATTTTACATTAACGGTGAAAGAAAAACAGGAAAGCAAAACATTCAAGATATGGATCAAATCGTTTTTGAACAAGGTCTAGGTTTATCCGTTCAAAAACAAATCTTATCGATTCATTCACTATTTTCTATTGAGACGAGCTTACTGCCTTTTTCTGAAGTAATGGTTGAAGACCGTTCAAAAGAATTTCATCGCTCTCCACGGATTATTCTAAGAGAACCTGAGGATAAAGTAACGATTGCTTCGGCACCAACAGATGATGAAGGTCACAAACAATCGTTACTGAGATTGATTATTACCCCTTTGGCGATGATTGTCTTTACGATACTGACCGTTTACTTTACACGTAGTGGTGGAATGATGTTTATGATGATGGGGATGTCTGTCATTACTATTGGGACTTCCATTCATACTTATTTTTCTGATAAAAAATCACATAAGGAACTTCAAGAACAGAAAATTGTTGATTATATGGAATATTTGGAAACCAAATATTCTCAGTTAGCTGACTTACGTGACGAACAAGTTGAGGCTCTGGTTTATCATTTTCCTGATACAGTTCGTATTTTGGAAATGGTAGAAAAAATAGATCGACGAATTTATGAGAAAACGCTCTATCACTTCGATTTCTTGTCTTATCGCTTAGGATTGGGGGAAGTTAATTCTAGTTTCTCTATTGAGTATTCAGATTCTGAGTTGACAAAATACAATGCGGCTGCTAATCAAAAAATTCAAGAACTACTTTCTTACTATCGTGTGACTAAACAGGTACCAATTACTCATACATTAACAAATCCTATGGGTTATATCGGAACACGACAAATAGTGATTGAACAAGTTCAACAGATGATGATGCAATTAGCGACTTTCCAAAGTTATCATGATTTACAGTTTATTCCAATTTTTCGAGAGGAAGAGTTGGAGTTGTGGGATTGGAGTCGTTGGTTACCTCATACGAAAATTAAAGCACTAAATAGCCGTGGTTTTGTTTACAATCAACGTACTCGAGATCAACTATTGACGTCACTCTATCAAATTATTAAAGACAGAAAATTAGATAGTGAGCAGGACAAAGGAAAGGAAAAGCAATATAGCCCTCATTATATTCTCTTTATTACAGATTTAAGTTTGATGTTGGATCACAACATTATGGAGTACATCAATGAAGATTTATCCCATTTAGGGATTCATTACGTTTTCGTAGAAGAAGTACTTGAAAGTTTACCAGAACACGTTAAGACAGTTGTTGACTATCGAGGAGATAAAAAAGGTACCGTATTACTTCAGGATGGCAATTATACAAATAAAGAGATCACGCCTCTTCCTCCTGTAAGTTTATCGGAAAAGGAAAATTTTGCGAGAAATCTTGCGGGTATTCATCATGTTCAGACTTTGCGTAATTCGATTCCGAATAGCATTACCTTCCTGGAGATGTATGGAGTCAATAAGGTAGAGGAACTGGATCTTTTAAAACGATGGCAGGACAATGAAACTTTTCAAACAATGGCTGTTCCTCTAGGAGTCCGAGGTAGGGACGATATTCTTTATCTAAACATTCATGAGAAGGCGCATGGCCCTCATGGATTGATTGCTGGTACTACGGGATCAGGGAAGTCTGAGCTTATTCAGTCCTACATTCTATCTTTAGCTGTGAACTACCATCCGTATGAGGTTGCTTTCCTCTTGATTGACTATAAAGGTGGAGGGATGGCTAATCTCTTTGCAGACCTACCTCACGTCGTTGGTACGATTACAAACTTGGATGGCAACCAGGCGAATCGGGCTCTGGTATCTATCAAGGCTGAACTGAAGAAACGTCAGCGTATCTTTGCAGAAAATGACGTTAATCATATCAACCAGTATATGAAACTCTTCAAAGAAGGGAAGGTCAAAGAACCATTACCACATCTATTAATCATTAGTGATGAGTTTGCAGAGTTGAAGGCGAATCAACCTGATTTCATGGATGAATTGGTCTCTACAGCTCGTATTGGTCGTTCATTGGGAGTTAAATTAATTTTAGCCACCCAAAAACCTAGTGGAGTGGTTAATGATCAAATTTGGTCCAACTCGAAGTTTAAAATAGCTCTTAAAGTACAGGATGTTGCGGATTCTAGAGAAGTAATCAAAACACCTGATGCCGCAGAAATCACCCAGACAGGTAGAGCCTATCTTCAAGTCGGAAACAATGAAATCTATGAGCTATTCCAAAGCGCGTGGTCGGGTGCGGACTATAATCCAGAAGGACGAAACCATGTTCAAAAAAATACAACTGTGTATGAGATTACAAGTAATGGTCAATACAATGCCATTAATAAAGATTTGAGTGGTTTAGTCAATCGAAAAGAAGCAAAGGCTGTTCCAACAGAATTGGACGCCATTGTAGAAAAAGCTCGTGAAGTCTTTGACGGTCTTCATATTCATCAGGTGGCCAGTCCTTGGTTGCCACCACTTGAAGAAAAGATATATGCTAAAGATACACAATCGACTAACTTTAAGGATTATTGGGGACGTTCAGAGGCCTTACAACCTATTTTAGTTGGGTATCAAGATATTCCTGAAAGACAGGAACAATCTCCACTTTATTTCAATATGGAACAAAGAGGCCATATTCTATTAGTTTCTAGTCCAGGATTCGGGAAGTCCACTTTTCTACAGAACTTTGCGATGGACGTGATCCGTAAGCAGACACCAGAACAGGTCCATTTCTACCTCTATGACTTTGGTACTAGTGGCTTGATCTCTATTTCTGATTTCCCTCATGTTGCAGATTATTTCACCTTGGATGAAACTGAGAAAATTATGAAATCTCTTCGATTTTTGAATAGAGAGATTAAAACTCGGAAACGGGCTCTTTCGCGAGCAAGAGCGACAAATCTAACGCAGTACAATCAGTTGTCAGATGAGAGTTTTCCAACTATTTTCATCGAGATAGATGGTTTTGATAGTGTGATGGATGCCCCATTTGTAGATGCCTTTTATGATACTTTAAATGTCATCGCTCGAGATGGTGCTTCTCTAGGAATCTATCTAGTCGTGACACTTTCTCGTCTCAATGCGATGCGATTACAGTTGCAATCCAACTTTAAGACTAAGATTTCGCTCTTCTTATTTGATAACAGTGACTTGTCAGGTGTAGTAGGACGTTCAAACATTCCACTAGATGAAATCAAAGGCCGGGCGATAGCTAAATTTGACGATATCGTCCAATTCCAAGTGATGTTACCATACAGTAGTGAATACTATACGGACTACATAAAAGAAGTTCGTGCAGAACAAGAAGCAATGGCTGTGGCATACGATGGACCGCTTCCTGCAGGTATCCCAATGTTGCCAGAAAAGGTAACCAAAGAAGGATTGTCAGAAATCTTAGAAAGCAGCCAAGACTTTATCTTGGGACTCGAAAGAGAGGCTGTTGTTCCAGCATCCTTTAGTTTCGAGCGACCTATTCTTATAGCCTCAGACAGCCCTGCTTTTGTAACGAATTACTATAAATTATTAGAGTATCATTTGGAACGTATGTCAGGTAAGTATAATACGCTTATCTTAGATCCTAGTCAGCGTATCAGCAACCAACTTTTTGATGGTATCCAACGATTCGATACTTCTTTAGAAGTCGATAATGTGATGAAGACGATATTAGAAGACTTTAAGAAACGAGTGGCTACTCCAAGTCAGGACTATCCTAAATGGTTAATTCTGATCCCTGATATTGCGGCGACAGCTATGGCAGCAGGGATGAACGAAGTAGACTTCAAAGAACTTCTTACGGAAGGTTCTCGCTATGGAGTGACTTTGGTATTTGCTGGTGCTTATCAGGATCTAGTAACCAATCAATACGATAATTTTGTCAAACTAGTTAATCAGTTAGTAGAACAAGTCTTCCTTGGTGTACGCATTAGCGATCAAGATCATACTCGCTATCCTTATATCATGAATGAACCGGCGCTGAAGCCTAACCAAGGATACATTCTTTACCCAGATCGTTATGAATTTGTTCAATTATTAGAAATTTAGAAAGGGATACGATGAAAGAAACGACCATGTTGCCACTCGGCAGTATCATTATATTAAAAGGAAATACAAAGAAGATGATGATCATTGCACGGGTCATCGCAGCGCCTGTCAAAGGGGATATCTATCGCTTTGACTACGGGGCTTGCCTCTATCCTGAAGGGATGGTAGGCGATAGCCTTATCTACTTCAACGACGAAGATATTTTTAAGGTTGTTCAAGAGGGCTATAGTGATGAGGATAATGACCTCATGTTGGAAAATATTGCTGCGGTTATAGACCAGACAGATATCCCTAAAGGAAATGTAGCCGAATTGAATGACGTAAATGGATTGGGAGGTTAAGAGATGGGAGAAGTTGATTATATGCAAATTGATTCTCTGCAAAGACAGGTGAATGCCCACTCTGCCAGCATCTCCTCTGCCCAATCACGGATTACGACTATCGATGAACAGTTGGAACGCCTTCGTACGGCCAAGAAGTCTGTAGGGGAAATTCAAAAAAAGGTTCGTGACACTAAAAAAAAGATTATTAAGAAAAACTATCAACCTACTTGGAAAGGCAAACAAAAAGATGCCTTTACCAAGCAGTGGGAAACTTTCTCTAGTGACTACACGAGTTTCCAAACAGAGATGAATACATTCTACCAAGCCATCTGTGATGAAATCACTAGGTTAGAGAACCAAAAGAATGAAGAAAATGGTATTATTGGATGGTGTCAGAGTCAGATGAACAATCTGGGAAATGTCATCGAGAAGCTACTACATACGAAGGAGGGGTAAGGTCATGTATGGAACGATTCAATTATCCGAGGTTCTGTTTAACTCACACATCGGTAGTCTATCCAAGGCCAAGGCTAGTTTGGCAGGAGTTGGAAAACCGAGCTTCAACACGACAGCTACATCGAAAGGCTTGGACTTGTATCAGGAACAATTCAATGAACTCCACTCGCTGGTGAAGACCTATGCGACCTTGCTGGAGACAGATATCGCCTTGATGGCAGCCACAGGGAAAGAGATTCATCGGACAGATAGTGTCCTGGGTCAAAACATGTTTCCTGGTTTGCAGTAGGGAGGTGCTATGAGTTACAATATAAAATTTGATGATATCACCTCTGTTCAGGTGGAAAGTCAAAAGACGATAAATGCTTGGGGAGAGTCCGTTGCGAGCCTAAACAAGGCCATGAGCGACTTCATCAACAATCAAAATCTCCAAGGTCAGGCCATCTCGAGCATGCGCAACTACCTAGTAGAGGTGCATGGGACTCTCCTTCAGACTCTGGTCAATCTCATGAATGACTACTCAACCAATCTCCTACTGTACAAGGACGGTTACTACCAGATTGACGGTGATCTTCATACAAAGCTACCTGGTCAGGTATTTACAAACCTTCATAGTGCTTTAAAGAGCTCACGGGATAATCTAAAGAGTGAGATTGAGATCTTGAACACGACCAAGGACAACATTTCAGATTTGGTGAGCTATGAAGGGAGCAGTCATACCAGCACGGTCATGGACTATAACTTCCTCATGAATCAGCTCAAGAACTTGGATACCTCCATCACTCAGTATGAGAGTAACCATGCGAGTCAAGATTTGGTCGCCTTTAAGGAACTTCTGGCTGCGACTAAGGCCTTGATCGCAGAGCATGCTGGTAAGACACGGACTGTAGGGACTTATCAGTCAGGAGATTTCGCCAAACTCAAGTCTGTTCAACGCTTTGCGATAGCCTACAAACAGGCGACCCAGCAGATGGAGAGTCGCGTTGAGCGCGTGAAGGCTGCCCAGGAGCGAGACAAGGTCCGTTTTGAAGCCTTGGCTCGATCAGATAAGGGGTGGAAAGACTGGGCTATTGGTGGATTGACTATTATTGCCGGAGTGGCAGCTATTATATTCACTTGGGGAGCAGCGACTCCTTTAGTCGCTGTAAGTGGTCTAACTTTTGGTCTTGGGACAACTGCCTATGGGGCGTCTAATATGTACGAGGCAAGCCAGGATATCCAACTTGGGAATGCAGGGGATATTCATACTAAGGCAAAAAACCCTGTTAGAGATACGCTTTTCATGGGCAATGACAAGCTGTATCATGATGTTGGGAATATCTTTGTGACAGGGAGCGCTATCATGATTCCCATAGGGCAGACCCAGAGTGTTGTCAAGGGGGTGACCCAGTTTGCGATAGGGGAAGCCGGTGCCTATACAGCAGGTCAGGTTGCCTATCATGGGACCAAACTTGTAGGTGGAAGCGAGGAAGACGCCCAAACCGCAAACTTTATCGGGAATATCGTAGGAGGCTATGCGGCCTCCTCAGCAGCCAGCAAGTTTAGTTTGAATAAGGTGTCCATCAATCCAAGAGAATATAGTTACAATATGATTGAAAATCCTGGACCACTACTAGAAATAAATGAGACTGCAGCTAAAAGTTTCGCTAGCGGTAAATATAATGTGAAAATATTAGAAGAGGATACGGTCTTTTTTAGAGCTGGAAATTCTGACAGTCCTTTAGGACAATATTATACAAGGGATATTCCTGAGTCAGTAATAAAAGTTAGGATAGAGTCCGCAGTTAAACCTCAGTGGATTGATAGAGATACAGGAGTCTTAACAGGTACATCAGAGTTGACTGATATCTATGCTACTAAGTTCCCAAAAGGTACCGTCTATTATGAAGGTCCTACAGGCTCTCAAGGAGGTTTATATATTGGTGGTAAAGAACAGATATTTATCGATAAACCATGGACTATTGATGGAATTCATAATAATACAACACATCTAGGAGGAATAAAGTGATGGTAAATTTCAAAGAAGACCTAATGGAATCGTTAATTGACTTATTAGGGGTTCTATCAGAACATAAGGAGCGTCATAATGTTAACTATTTTATAGGGACGATTAAAAATATGATAGCAATCATACAAAATATAGAAAATCCTGAACTCCCAAATGAATGTATAGAGAAACTTCGAAAAATGTACAAAAGTATGTTTTTCCCAAGAGATGGTTTATCGGATTTTTATATTCTTGATTCTGATGCTACATATATGACAAAATGTAATACTCAATTTTCGTCATTATTAAATAGAATTGATGCTTTATTAGAAGAATGAGGAAGTTAATGTTAGATTTGAATCTTTTATATAATATATATAAAGAAAATAACAGGGAGTCAGACTGGAAGAAATTTGCTATTGCTCTTTCAAAATCATATTTGTTGGTACCTTTTACTACAATTAATAGTTCTGATATTCTAATCACATTAAATGGCAGCGATGGTAGACAGTATTTGCCTATATTTACTGATTTTGAATCTATCAATTTATCTAGTTCATTATTTAATAAAGGTGTTAAGTTCGCCAAAGTGGATATAGTATATATTTATAAATTTCTAGAACGTAATTCACCTGTAAAATATGTTGTATTGAATCCTTGTGGAATCAGTGTTTTTATGGATAAAGATTATATAGAATCGATATTATCTTTAATCAATTCACGTAAAATACTTTTTGGAAAGCCAATTGAGGATACAACGTTGATTGAGAACAAGCTTTCAAATATTTTCAAGGAAATCCCTTCAGTTAATAATGTCTTTTTCGTAAAGATACTAGTGAAAGAAGAAAGTAGTTACTTACTAGTCATAGATTATGATGACTCTCAAAATGAGCTACTTCTTTTTGAGAAGATTTCCAAAAAAATTGCGAGTCATAAAATAGACTCTGATTTTCCTTTTGATTTGATATCAAGCAATACAGAGTTAGGAGAAGAAATAATGAAGGATAATCCTCCCATCTACACTCGCTAATATTTTTCAAAGGAAATACAAAGAAGATGATGATCATTGCACGGGTCATCGCAGCGCCTGTCAAAGGGAATATCTATCGCTTTGACTACGGGGCTTGCCTCTATCCTGAAGGGATGGTAGGCGATAGCCTTATCTACTTCAATGACGAAGACATTTTTAAGGTTGTTCAAGAGGGCTATAGTGATGAGGATAATGACCTTATGTTGGAAAATATTGCTGCGGTTATAGACCAGACAGAGATTCCTAAAGGAAATGTAGCCGAATTGAATGACGTAAATGGATTGGGAGGTTAAGAGATGGGAGAAGTTGATTATATGCAAATCGATTCTCTGCAAAGACAGGTGAATGCCCACTCTGCCAGCATCTCCTCTGCCCAATCACGGATTACGACTATCGATGAAAAATTGGAGCGTCTTCGCACGGCCAAGAAGTCTGTAGGGGAAATTCAAAAAAAGGTTCATGATATCAGGTATCCTATCAACCACCGCAATATCCAGCCGGAATGGCAAGGCAAGCAAAAAGATGCCTTTATCAAGCAGTGGGAGACCTTCTCCACCGAGTACACAACTTTCCAAACGGAGATGGATACCTTCTATGATGATATCTGTGATGAAATCACTAGACTAGAGAATCAAAAGAACGAAGAAAACGGCATTATTGGCTGGTGTCAAAGTCAGATGAACAATCTGGGAAATTTCATCGAGAAGCTATTACATTAGAAGGAGGGGAAAGGTCATGTATGGAACGATTCAATTATCCGAGGTTCTGTTTAACTCACACATCGGTAGTCTATCCAAGGCCAAGGCTAGTTTGGCAGGAGTTGGGAAACCAAGTTTTAATACGACAGCCACATCGAAAGGCTTGGACTTGTATCAGGAACAATTCAATGAACTCCACTCGCTGGTGCAGACCTACGCGACCTTGCTGGAGACAGATATCGCTCTGATGGCAGGCACAGGGAAAGAGATGCATCGGACAGATAGTGTCCTGGGACAAAACATGTTTCCTGGTTTGCAGTAGGGAGGTGCTATGAGTTACAATATAAAATTTGATGATATCACCTCTGTTCAGGTGGAAAGTCAAAAGACGATAAATGCTTGGGGAGAGTCCGTTGCGAGCCTAAACAAGGCCATGAGCGACTTCATCAACAATCAAAATCTCCAAGGTCAGGCCATCTCGAGCATGCGCAACTACCTAGTAGAGGTGCATGGGACTCTCCTTCAGACTCTGGTCAATCTCATGAATGACTACTCAACCAATCTCCTACTGTACAAGGACGGTTACTACCAGATTGACGGTGATCTTCATACAAAGCTACCTGGTCAGGTATTTACAAACCTTCATAGTGCTTTAAAGAGCTCACGGGATAATCTAAAGAGTGAGATTGAGATCTTGAACACGACCAAGGACAACATTTCAGATTTGGTGAGCTATGAAGGGAGCAGTCATACCAGCACGGTCATGGACTATAACTTCCTCATGAATCAGCTCAAGAACTTGGATACCTCCATCACTCAGTATGAGAGTAACCATGCGAGTCAAGATTTGGTCGCCTTTAAGGAACTTCTGGCTGCGACTAAGGCCTTGATCGCAGAGCATGCTGGTAAGACACGGACTGTAGGGACTTATCAGTCAGGAGATTTCGCCAAACTCAAGTCTGTTCAACGCTTTGCGATAGCCTACAAACAGGCGACCCAGCAGATGGAGAGTCGCGTTGAGCGCGTGAAGGCTGCCCAGGAGCGAGACAAGGTCCGTTTTGAAGCCTTGGCTCGATCAGATAAGGGTTGGCAAAACTGGGCTATTGGTGGATTGACTATTATTGCCGGAGTGGCAGCTATTATATTCACTTTGGGCTCTGCGACTCCTTTAGTTGTTGCAGGTGGTATCGTGGGTTTGGGGACAACAGCCTATGGGGCTTCTAATATGTACGAGGCAGGTCAGGATATCAAACTTGGGAATGCAGGGGATATCCATACCAAGGCAGAGAATCCTATCAGAGATACGCTTTTCATGGGGAACGACAAGCTGTATCATGATGTTGGGACTGTCTTTGTGACGGCAAGTGCCATCATGGTTCCTATAGGGCAGACCCAGAGCGTTGTCAAGGGGGTGACCCAGTTTGCGTTAGGGGAAGCCGGTGCCTATACAGCCGGTCAGGTTGCCTATCATGGGACTAAGCTCCTAGGTGGAAGTGAAGAAGATGCCCAAACCGCAAACTTTATCGGAAACCTGGTAGGAGGCTATGCGGTCTCTTCAGCAGCCAGCAAGTTTAGTCTCAATAAGGTGAAAAATCCACAGGCTAAATCAACAACATCTCCAATAAAAAATATGCCACTAGAAGAGTATGAAATGTATCGGACGAAGAGTGTTATCAATCCTGACTCGGATACAATGACATTAGGTAAATATGAGCCTACAATTAGACCTGACGGTACTCAAGATTGGAGTACACCTGGTCCAAATTCATACATCAGCAAGGCTGGTGATACCACTTACTTCAGTTTAGGAGATGATTGGAATAAATTGACGGAGGCCTATCATTTAGACAGCCGTGGAGAACAAATGTTTGAAGCGTTTAATAAGCCAGCATTGGATGATGCAGTTGCACAAGGTAAGACCATTCGATTTTCTCATAATCCTAAATTAGATGAATATAAAAAATCTGCCTTACGGTGGGAATGGGATTATTTGCAGGAACAACATGGCTATAAGCGATTAATACCAAAAGGGGGTTACTGGTATGGAATTAAATAATATGGATATTTTATCGGATAAAATCTGTGATGTAATTGAAAGAGTATTTGGGGATAAGATTGATTCTATAGTGATTGATGATATAAATGATGAACCCAATCATCATACATTTAAACTGGATTTTCTCGTCTATGACTTTGCTGGGGTAAAATTTATTTACGAAAACGATTTATTTGAAATTCACCTACTTCTTAATCTTAACAAAGAAAAAGTGATTTCTAAGCCAAATAGCCATTATAGCGAAATAAGTGACTGGGATAGCTACCTAAAAGAAATCATGTTAGACATCGAGTCTTATATCCCAGAGAAGTTTTTAAAAGCTAAGGGTTGGCGATAAAAGAGAAGGAGGTGTTCATATGTTGAAAAAAAGTATGCAAGAGCTAGCGACAGAAGTGAGTGAGCGTATTCAAAGAGCGTTTGGAGATAGGGCTTCAGACATGACCATTTACGATGTGGTAGAAGTACCAAATCATCAAATGTTTAGTATTAAATTTAAAGCCTATGATTATTATGAAGCTCATTTTGGTTATGAATTAAGTTTTACAGATTTTTATATTGTGATTAGTAAAGGGATTGGAATCTCACTTCCTAAAGAAAAATATGATTTTGGTAGTATAACAGATTGGGACAGCTACTTAAAAGAAATCATGGCAGAGATTGAATTACGTATCCCAGATGAATTCTTAAAAGCAAAGGGTTGGTTGTAAAACCTGTTTAAACTATGACTTTACAAGGAAATCAGTATTTTCTTTTACGATAGAATAAGTGAATCAAGAGTTTACCGATAAACCATTGGTAAGCTCTTACTTTATCAGGACGGTTATTACCAGATTGATAGTCACCTGCATACAAAGCTACCTGGTCAGGAGTTTACGCGATTACATAGTGATTTGAAGGGTTCGAGGGATAAGTTAAAGAACGAGATTGAGCTCCTAAACACGACCAAGGACAAGATTTCGGACTTGGTGAGCTATGATGGAAGCAGTCATACCAGCACGGTCATGGACTATAACTTCCTCATGAATCAGCTCAAGAACTTGGATAGCTCCATCACTCAGTATGAAAGCAACCATGCGAGTCAGGATTTGGTCGCCTTTAAGGAACTTCTAGCTGCGACCAAGGCCTTGATAACAGAACATGCAGGTAAGACACGTACGATAGGGACTTATCAGTCTGGAGATTTCGCCAAACTCAAGTCTGTTCAACGTTTTGCGATCGCCTACAAACAGGCGACCCAGCAGATGGAGAGTCGCGTTGAGCGCGTGAAGGCTGCCCAGGAGCGAGACAAGGTCCGTTTTGAGGCCTTGGCTGCAGAGGATCGTGCCAAGAACGGTTGGAAAGAGTTGGGTTTGGGTGTGTTGACCGTTGCGATTGGGATTCTCGCAATTATAGGAACCCTGGGAACTGCGACTCCTTTAGTTGTTGCAGGCGGTATCGTGGGTTTTGGGACAACAGCCTATGGGTTATCTAATGCAGCAGAAGGCGTTCATAATATCGTACTTGGGAATGCAGGGGATGCCCATACGAAATCCTATAATCTCATCCGAGATACGCTTTTCATGGGGAATGATAAGCTGTATCATGATGTTGGGAATGTCTTTGTGACGGCGAGTGCTATCATGATTCCCATAGGGCAGACCCAGAGCGTTGTCAAAGGGTTGACCCAGTTTGCGATAGGGGAAGCAGGTGCCTATACAGCGGGTCAGGTTGCCTATCATGGGACCAAGCTCCTAGGTGGAAGCGAAGAAGATGCCCAAACCGCAAACTTTATCGGAAACCTGGTAGGAGGCTATGTGACCTCCTCAGCAGCCAGCAAGTTTAGTCTCAATAAGGTGAAAAATAACTTATCTGAACCAAATTTTGCTAACTACAGAGAGTTTTCGACTAGAAAGTTTGGTGACTTCAAGACAAATTTTCAAGATGTCGAAACGAAAATAACCGTTGAGACGCGTAATGCGGCAGGTGAAATTCAACGTATCCAATTAAAAGCAGTCGGTATAGATGAAACTGGAAAAATTCGAATTCAAGATTATACAACTGCAAAAGATGGTTTGTCCATTAAACGACAAGACAGTCTGGACAATCTATCAAAATATGGCGGTACTGTCGTAGGTGAAGGAAAAGGTCGCTTTACAGGTGGCACTAAAATTGAACCAGGAACTCGGATTGAGATTATTTCTCAAAAAACATCGGATATTTCAATTGAACATGTGTCACCAGAAATCAAAAAGGCGACATTCGCAAAATTTAGAGAGCTTGCAAGTAAAGAAATAGATTGGAATACACCAGAGAAGCAAGCATCCTTCGAGGATACTTTTGATATGTATGTAGAACGTGCTGTTAGAGAAGGAGCGGCTCCAAATAAAGAAGCCTTATATAAGATGTATCAAACTAGACAGTACGATTATCCAAAAGCATACAAAGATGCCATTAAGCAGCCTTATTTAAAAGGGGGAGCTTCTTCTGTTGTAAGTGGAGATAATGTTAAAAATTTTGCATTTAATAACGGCAAAACAGTTGGTCGTATGGATGGAGGAGTAGGTCGAGGAAACTTCACAACAAGTATCGTAGAAGATTCTACCCTCTTGTATGATAAGAGTGGAAATCTGAAATCAGGTTCAGAGATTGCGACAGTAAAAGGAGTTCGTAATGATACATATGATTCAGGTATGTTTCAATATGAGTACAGTCCAGAACTTGTCAAGAATATGGATAAAGAAGGCTTGATACAATTTCCAAACGGCGATACGCCAGGTTCCTCATCTTTAAATATTCCAGGAGCCAAAACATGGGCTGGTTCTGACATTAAGATGTCTGAGAGCGAATTGCTTATGCCTACGATTGACATGCAGGGACATTCTTACGACGAATTTTTATACGCTATAAAGAAACAGGGATATTATGAGATTAAAAATCCAACCGTTGTTGTTCCTGGAGAAAATACAACTATTGACATAGAAGGAATTTTTAGAATTAATCAATGGAGTAAATAAATGAAGAGATATAGACTAAAAAAAGATACCGAGTGGGATATTATGCGGTATAAAAAAGCAATTGAAAATCATAGAGAAATAGATGCTTTCTTAGGTATTGATCCCGAGTATAGAATTGGTCATCGAGATTCATATTATCAAGATATTACAGATACTCATGTTTTGATAGAATATAGCCTTTATCCAATTTATGTAGAGGGAGATTTTGATATTCCAGATCGAACTTTTAATATTTTAAAGGAATTAGCTTCTAGTCAGGATATTATACATTTATATCAAGTTGTATCATTTATTAAAAAACAAGAGGATTTACTGGAAGAATATGATTCTTTACCTTTTATTATTGATGTGGAGGCCATAGTACCTATTGTTCTTGACAGTATTTATAATCTTCCTAATGAGAAAAAGGTGAATTATTACCGTAATATTTGTAATTTAATTGATTCTATGGAGCTTTTCAAAAACTGTGATAAAGAGAAAGTAGAATATATTGTTAAAGAGCAAAAGAAAGAGGAAAATAAGAATAGAAGAAAAATTAAATCAGTTGCAGAAGTATGGCCAATTGTACTAGACGTTACGAGTATTGATGCGATAGGTGTTTCAGATGACCATCTAGAGTTGTTGTTGATTGATGAAAACAAATGGATAGAGTCATTAGAAGAGGAGCATCTCTTGAAACTTCAAGAAAAACTCAATAACTATATCTACTTCCTCGAAAGCAAGCAGTATGTAGAACGATATGGCGATAGTTTTGACAAAAAAGTCATCTATATTACTTTCCAATATTCTCCATCTGATAATGGATTGGCCTTTCTTGCGGCGGTTCAGAAAGTGTTACAACCCACTGATATGAGCTTGAAGGTAGAATTGCCGGAGTGATAAAGGGAGCGGGAACGCTCTCTTTTTGTGGTATAATGGGAGAAGGATTGGCCCTATATCAAAAACAATTCAATGAACTCCACCAGCTGGTGAAGACCTATGCGACCTCCTCAGCAGCCAGCAAGTTTAGTTTGAATAAGGTGAAAGATGCCTTTTCTACGAATACAAAAAAATACACTCTAAATAGTGATCGATTATCTAATCTAGAACTATATACATCTCCAGAAATAAAAGCTATAATCAATAAGGCGGGTTATAGCCTGGAAGACTTTTCGAACTTAGTAGATGCAGATACGACTTTATCAGCTAAAACAGATGCATTTGTCAAAGCTGTTCGCAAAGAGATTGGTATACCAGCTCCTAAAACCAAGATGAATAAAACGATACCTACAGAGTTTGTTGAATCATATCTCAGCGGAGAACGTAATTATTTTGCAGGTTTTGTCTCGGTTGATGAGCATTCAAAATCATTAACTACTCTTCCAGAAATAGTTGAAGGAAATCGATTAGACTACCCCAATACTCCTTTTGACTTAGAAAAGACCAAGACCTATGCAAAGATATCATTTTTCTTGGATGAAGCAGATAAGCTAGATATTCCATTTGGTGAACTTGATAATGCGAGTTATCCTTTTACAGGTCGAGGTTTTACAGGTTCTAAGAATATTATATTACCGGAGTATAAGTTGATGGAAAAGAGAATATTCCAAACAGGAGATTTGATAACAATATTTGAAAGTAAAACTGGTAAAGTTATGAAACAATATGAATTTATTAAAGACGAAGGCTGGTTACAAGTTAAGTAAGGAGAAAATATGTACGCAATATATAAAGGCATTAGATATTCAGCTGAACATTTTGCTGGTGAAAGCAAAATTACATTGCATAGCAAATCTCAAGATGAAGGCTTTGAAGCATATGTTTCTAAAATAAGTGGTCGAGTGTTTAAAGATCATTTTGTCAAGAAAGTCAAGATGGAGGAGCTAGACTATCTATACAGTATTCATTATGAAATTCAATATAAGGGGCATTCCTTTTTTGTTAGTAGTGGGATGATTCGAAAGAATATTGAGAAAGATTGGTTTGAAATAATACCAAGCGCCAACCAAAATCAAATAAAGGATGAGTTGGGATTCAAGCAGATAAACAAATTAGAATGGGCAAAAGAGATTAGCCGAAAAGACATTGAAGTCTTAAAAATAGTCGAAACACCTTTAGGAATCTTTAAAGATCAGGGAGTTAAGGTCAAGAGTTTAGAAGGCCAAGACATCGATAACTTTTTAAATTCTATTGAAAAGTAATTTTTTGATGCTTTATCACCATTGAAATAGCCTGTGAGGAACTTGTTTATACACGGTTAGTTGTAGGCAAGTTCCTGTTTTTACATTAAGTGCAAATCTCCAAGGTCAGGCCATCTCGAGCATGCGCAACTACCTAGTAGAGGTTCATGGGACTCTCCTTCAGACTCTGGTCAACCTGATGAATGACTACTCAACCAATCTCCTACTATACAAGGACGGTTACTACCAGATTGACGGTGATCTTCATACAAAGTTGCCAGGTCAGGTATTTACAAACCTTCATAGTGCTTTAAAGAGTCCACGGGACGATTTGAAGAGTGAGATTGAGCTCTTGAATACGACCAAGGACAAGATTTCAGACTTGGTGAGTTATGAAGGAAGCAGTCATACCAGCACGGTCATGGACTATAACTTTCTGCTCAATCAAATCAAGAACTTGGACAGCTCCATCACTCAGTATGAAAGCAACCATGCGAGTCAGGATTTGGTCGCCTTTAAGGAACTTCTAGCTGCGACCAAGGCCTTAATCGCAGAGCATGCAGGGAAGACACGTACAGTAGGGACTTATCAGTCAGGAGATTTCGCCAAACTCAAGTCTGTTCAACGCTTCGCGATAGCCTACAAACAGGTGCCCATACAGCGAGTCAGGTTGCCTATCATGGGACTAAGCTCCTAGGTGGAAGCGAAGAAGATGCCCAAACCGCAAACTTTATCGGAAACCTGGTAGGAGGCTATGTGACCTCCTCAGCAGCCAGCAAGTTTACTCTCAATAAGGTGAAGGTAGATGTCGAAGCACCAAATCATCTCATCTGGATGTCCCACTTCAAGGCAAACAAATACCAAAGCTAGACCCAGATAGTGTTCGCTTTAACAGTAGGTCAGACCTGCATCTGAAAGCCAGCCCAGCTGATGGGACCCTCGCTAAGCTGAAAAGCCATCCAACAGTCAGCATGGATGTGCCGAAGGTCAAGCAGATATCAGGCGACAGCGCAACTAAGGCTATCGGCGGAATTAAGCCAAGTGATGTGGATGTGCCGAAGGTGAAGGATATACATAGCTCTGGGAATGCCAATTTTCCGAAACCAACTTTCAAACCAAGTATGGAAATTCCTGTTAATGAAAGAGGTTATACTAAATCAAGTTTAAAACTTGGTAGAGAAGTTCATAAAGAATATAAAATTAATGATGTTGATAATATAGATAGGTATAAGGAATATGTGCTTCCTAGTGGTAAGAGAGTTGATTTTATTGATTTTAAAACCAAATTATTTATGAACTAAAACCTAATAACCCCAAACGAATTAAACTAGGTAAGAAACAGCTTCAAGGGTATATTGATGAAATGAAGTCTATTGATGGTGGTGACTGGAAAGGTGTTTTAGACACATATTAAAAAATACAAAGAGGATTATTAAAATGAATAATACAGAATTCAAAAAAAATGTAGGTGAAGTTTTAAAACAAGAAGGTTTTCTATATAAAAATAAGCAATATTATTTTGAAAATGAAGACTTGATTGTCTTTGTTGCTTTTCAAAAATCTAACTTTGAGAACTCTTTCTATATCAATTACGGATTTTTTATAAAAAAGCTTCATGAAAAATTAGAGAAGTTGAGTCATGGCTTTGGAGATTTTGGAGGTCGCTTTGTTTACAATGATAACGACAAAATGATTGGAGATTATAAACTGTCTGATCTGACGAAGGAAAGTCTTTCAGAGAGTATTTTAGAGAATACAGAGAAGTTCATTAAACCAGCCTTTGAGAAAGGGATTGATGACTATTTGGAAATGTATTCTCACTTAAAACGAAGACTTCCTTTGACAGTAAAAGAATATTTAGATTCTGCCTACAAATGAACAAAACAGAATTTAAAAAGATTGTTGGCGAAACTTTGAAATCAAAAGATTTTGCTTATGAAAATAAATATTATACATTTGAAAATACTGATTTAAAGGTATTTATTGGCTTTCAAAAATCTAACTTTGAGAACTCTTTCTATATCAATTACGGCTTTTTGATCAAAGGCATTTATGATGGGAAATTACCTCTATATAAACAAGGTTTGGAAGACTTTGGTGGTAGATTTGTTTATCAGGACCTAGATAGCTATAATCTAGAGAAGATAACCTCAGAAAGTTTAGTGGCTTCTATTAAAAGTAATATCAAAATGTTGATTCAGCCTGCCTTTGATGATGGACTAGCAAACTATTTTGAGTTGTATCCTCACTTCAAGTTTCTTTGTAAAAAACCTGTAAAAGAATATTTAGGCTTCTAATTTTTGATGAATAACACAGAATTCAAAAAATATCAGTCCAATGTTTAAAAGAGTAAGAATCGTGAAATTACTTTACAAGAATTGAAGGATTTCCAATTTAATAAAGTCAAATGCTGGAGAGATACTGGCTGATGATAATATGCGGATAGTGAGAGAAAATGTAGGTGCTAACGGGAATACATACACGCTTGAGAGTATTGGTAGACCGGCACCAAGTGGAATCGATGATCCAATTGTCAAGGGGATTGATGGGATCTATAAAAACCAAACTCCACCACCGTCATATGTTATTAATGAAACCAAGTGGGGAAGTTCGGAAATTAATCAAATAACCCGTACAGGGCCTCAGATGTCTAGAAAATGGATTGAAAATAGGCTGAATGACTTAGATAGAGCAACTAAAATGGATTTAATGGACGCTCTTGAAAGTGGAGATGTGGAATTTGTCATCAGTAAGGTAGGTTCTTCGGGTGAGATTTCTACCTACCACGCTCAAGAAGTAATAGATTCAGCTGGTCAGGTTATTAAAGTTGTTAAAGGCCCCGTATGGCCTTGATTTAGGAGGGAAAAATGGTTTTTAGAGATAAAATAACAACAAAAGAACGCGTACAAAAATTGATTGACTTTAATAGAAAAGCAATTAATGAAAAGTGGCAAAAAATTAATAATTTAATTAAGGATACGGAAGAAGGAGTTCAAAGATACAAGCTAACAAATGACGAAGTTATTGCAAATACAAAGGGGACAATTAAAGTATTAACTGAGGAATTGCTAGTAGCCACCTACACTGCAGGCTACTCTATTGAGAAATTCAAAGAAGAGTACCTTAAATTTGTTGATAGCCTTCTCCCTGTTTGGTTTAGTAATTCGGGATATGATGAAATGATCTGGGCCCTTTCCATTGGGATTCTTTTAGAGATTGACGGAGTGACTTTTGATAAATTGGTGGATTTAGTCAAAAAGGATGATCCAGAGGACTATTTGATTGATTATCTAATCCAGTCTCGTCATCCAGATTGGAAGATTCGGATAAACTATAATTTTCCAAGACCCTATGGCTTTACTCGAAAGATCATCGAGGAAGAAAATTCTGAAAATGCCGTAGCTCTTCTGAAAGAATATCTGGAGAAAAAATGGTATCAGGGAAGCAGAGATGAAGGCTGGTATGATTTGCATAAGCGGAATATTGATAATTATTATGGCTATTGGTCCTTTGAATCTGGCGCTCTCTGCAAAATCAAGGGCTTGGATTACAAGGAATTGGAAGGTGTCCCGTATTTCCCTTATGATTTGGTTGTTGAAGGAGCGAAAGACTAGTGTGCACTAGTAGTTTTGCAAACCACTTGAATTGATATTCAGGTGGTTTTCTTTTGTACCTCCTCTCTACTAGCTATTCTCCAAAAGGTTACAGTTTCTGACCTAACCTTCCTCTCTTATGCTATAATAGCCTATAGAAAGTCGAGGGAATGATGAAGAAAATATTAAAGGTTCTTCTGTAGAGTGTGTAACTAAAGATGGGATTGGCCAAGGAAACTTTGCGACGAGTATTGTAGAAGACTCTGCCCTCTTGTACGATAAGAATGGGGTTCTGAAATCAGGTTCAGAGATTGCGAGAGTAAAAGAAGGCGCTTTATGGCCGTAGGAGAATATAAATGGAATTAAGAGATACATTTTCAAATAAAAATAATATAGATGGACTTATAAATATATTTCAAAAAGCTATTCAGGATTCTGAAGAAAGAATTCAAGAAATTGAACAAGATGAGAAAGAAGGAATTCAAAAATTTTCGTTAGATAATAAGGTAGTAATCTCTAATATAAGATCATCGATTTTTAGATATCAAAAAGAAATTATGATTGCTACTTATACAGCTGGTTATTCTCTTGAAAAATTTAAGAGCGAGTATATTAAATATATAAAAAATATGAAGCTATCGTGGCATAGTAACTCTGGTTACGAACAAATGGTTTGGGCTCTTTCAATTGGAATTATGTTAGATATAGATGAAGAGACTTTTGATGAGTTGGTGGATTTGGTCAAGAAAGATGATCCAGAAGATTATTTGATTGATTACTTGATTCAATATCATCATCCAGATTGGAAGATTCGGATAAACTATAATTTTCCAAGACCCTATGGCTTTACTAGGAAAATTATTGAAGAAGAGAATGCTGAACAGGCACTCAAACTGCTGAAAGAATATTTGACTAAGAAATGGTATCAAGGGAGCAAAGATACGGGATGGCATGATTTGCATAAAACAAACAATAAAAGTTATTATGGCTATTGGTCCTTTGAATCAGGCGCTCTCTGCAAAATCAAGGGCTTGGATTACAAGGAATTGGAAGGTGTCCCGTATTTCCCTTATGATTTGGTTGCTGAAGGAGCGAAAGACTAGTGTGCACTAGTAGTTTTGCAAACCATTTGAATTGATATTCAGGTGGTTTTCTTTTGTACCTCCTCTCTACTAGCTATTCTCCAAAAGGTTACAGTTTCTGACCTAACCTTCCTTTCTTATGCTATAATAGCCTATAGAAGGTCGAGAGAATGATGAAGAAAATATTAAAGGTTCTTCTGTAGGACGTGTAACTAAAGATAGGATTGGCCTTTCTCGCTGCTGTTCAGAAAGTGTTACAACCCACTGGTATGAGCTTAAAGGTAGAATTGCCAGAGTAAAAAAGAGAGCGGAAGCGCTCTCTTTTTGTGGTATAATGGGAGAAGGATTGGCCCTATATCAAAAACAATTCAATGAACTCCACCAGCTGGTGAAGACCTATGCGACCTTGCTGGAGACAGATATCGCCTTGATGGCAGACTCAGAGCGTTGTCAAGGGCTTGACCCAGTTTGCGATAGGGGAAGCCGGTGCCTATACAGCCGGTTGCCTATCATGGGACCAAGCTTGTAGGTGGAAGTGAAGAAGATGCCCAAACCGCAAACTTTATCGGGAATATCGTAGGAGGCTATGCGGCCTCCTCAGCAGCCAGCAAGTTTAGTCTTAATAAGGTGAAAGTAGATGTCGAAGCACCGAAGTATAACCGCGAACAAATCCTGAAAAATATAGAAGAAAGTAGACTTGCGAGGGAGAGTTCGAAGTTTGATAACTACCTTCGCAAAGAGTACGCACAGCAAGGGAAATACTTCCCAGAGCGGATAACAATGCCAAATGGGAAACGTGCTTATCTTTCAGCAGATGTCTTTGAGGGGAAACAAATTCCTGTTCGTTCCAGAGACTTTGTGAATGCACAGGGTAAAATCAAATGGCCACCAAAAGGAACAGATGGTTTTGTTGTAGATAGCGCTGGTAAACCGATTACAGAGCCGGCTAATTTAAAAGCTGGACAAGTGATTGACCGTTTTGGATCAAATGGTGGACGTTTCACCAGTCCAGTTGATAACGGAGAGATATTACCGTTTAATACACGAGGGCTGCCCTATCCTGAAGGTCATCAAGTCTACCATCAGTATGAGATTGTAAAAGATTTAACTAAAGAGAATATTTTACAAGCATTTAAAGAAGCCCCAGACATTGTAAAAGAGAAGATCAGGTTATCTCTTGAATATCGTGGCCTTGACATAGAGGAATTGGTGAATATTCGTAAAGGAAAAATCGCCAAAGTATTTGGTCAGGGAGGGGGAACCCAGATTCAATTTGGTTCATCTCTTAGTTTTTATGAAGATTTAGGTTTAGTGAGGGAAATTAAGTAATTATGTCAGAAATTAACATACAGAATTTAGTAGCCGACTTAGATAAAACTATACATGAATATGGATATGAGAATCTATATTATGTACTATTTGATGAGGATTGTAATCTGCCTTGGGCTATCCACCTATATTATAAAAATAATAAATTTATAGTTAATAGTAGAGATGATCGTTCCTATATTATGGGGAAATCATGGGAATTTGAGAACTATGAGGAGGCAAAGCATTTTTTTATCAAAAAAATGGAAACCTTTGTTCAGTTAAATAGACTTGAAATTCAAACTGGGCATCCTCCATATTATCCATCCCCCCTCTGGGATGATACCACAGAATAACAAATAGTTCCTTCCTAAAAAAGGAAATGGAGGCAACTCCACCTTTTTCCCTGACCATATGAGCCCTCAGGAGGTTGTGGATGTTATTAATGAGGCATATTCAAATATGGAATTGATGGACGGTAGTCGTTATTTAGGAACAAGTCGAAATGGAATAAACATTGAAATGATTTTAAATTCTGAGGGGAAAATTATTACTGCTTATCCACAAAAAATAAAAAAATTTTAAAGGTGCGCATAAATGAAACGAAACTATATTGTAAAAGTAAATAACAATAGTCAGAAATTTTTGCTAGTAAAATTCGATAGCTCTAGTTGTCAATCTCTATCAAGTTTTTTAAATTCTGAAGTCCATAATTTTTACACTCATATTTATAAAGAATTAGAAGCGGTTGTTACTGGTCAAAAAGAAGCATCTGAATTTGGCGGTAATATACTGAATATTGATATAGGTAAGGAGGAAACAGAATTATACTATCAAATGGATGATGAAAGTCTTGGTGAACCATGCTTTATTCCTACAAATGAGCTTTATAAATTGGTTTTAGAGTGGAAAGAAATGGAAGATAAAATGTACAGGGGGGAAGATATTTTTCCGCTAATGATAGAGGATTAAGATGTATTAGAAAGCTTCTATCAGAGATACGCTTATGGGAAATGACAAGTTGTATCATGAGGTTGGGAATGTCTTTACGACAGCGAGTGCTATCATGATTCCTATAAAATTAAAAAACAAAATGGAATCCGAAGTTTCAAAAATTGGCAACATAAAATTAGGTGAATTTGGAATTCATTTTTCTGAACAACCTCCCTACTTTCCAGAGGGAATTTCTATAATAGAGGATAGAAATGGAAGATATAATCTAGTTTTTACCGAGAGAGGAAAAATAACATCCGAGATTTCTGAATTAGATGATGAGGTGACTTATCAAATTTTAAAGATAATCATTAAGAATATTTCCTCGCAAAAGATTGATGAAAAGGATGTAGATTTAATTGACAAATTGATTAAAAATAATGAATTTGAGAAAGTTAGTCAATTAGTTGAGAAAGTACAAGAAAATAGATATCAATACGAAAAGGAATTATTTGAGAAAATCAGTCCGCTATACACTTTATGGTTTGAAAAAGAGCATTAATGATTCGTATAAATCCGTTGTTGTTTCAGTTCAAAACCCAAGAATTCCAAGTGGAAATGAAAAGTCTGCTTTTGAAGGATTTTGGAAACCAGGAGGACAAACCTTCCCAGGAAATATGCCAGAAGCAGTCATTGACGAAGTTCCATGGGGAGAATTTACAATTAGAAAATTAGGAGGCGATTAAAATGAGTTTAACTAAAATAACATGGGAAGAGTTTGATACCTTTGAAAAGATTGAATCACCAAAAGGATATGATTTTCGAACACATGAAGGGAAATACTATACTTTTGGAGAGTTTGGAGTAGCTTCAGTTCGTCGTATCTTTGAGATTAATCCTTCTGATTTTAACGAATATTTATTAGGCAGGAGGACGGCAAGTGAAATTGATTTTAAAGCGGAGAATGATTGCTGGCCTCTAACGGAAGAAGAAAAGAATGAAATAAGAAAAAATAGAGCTAGAGAAAAACCAATTGTGCTGATTTCCAACCGTAAAAATCAGTTGCTTTTTAGTAAGAAAGAACTTGAAATACTTATTCCCAAAGCCGAACAACAATGGATAGAATCAATGGGTGAACTTCCAGACGATTATGTATCACCACTTAAGTAAAAGAGGTTTGAAATGAAACCAACAAAACTAGGCTGGGAAGATGTTATCCAGTTTGAAGAAGTAAAAGGTTACGGAAAATCCATCTGGAGAAATGATAACAAGTATTATTTAGTTTCAGAAGAGGGAACCGTAGCTTCTTGGTTAGTTGTCTATGAATTACCACAAGAATTATTTACCTTACTAGAGAGTGGGGAAAGAACGTTACATGAAGTATCTTGGAAGGTTCAAAACGATTCTTGGCCACCAACAGAAGAAGAGAGAAAAGAGTCTAGGAGAAAATTTATAAGTAAATATCCAGCTTCTTTGATAGATGTCCCTAAAAATAGGAAATTGTTTTCTAAGGAAGAACTTAAAGAATTGATTCCAATTGCTGAGAAACAGTGGATTGAATCTGAAGGTAAACTTCCAGATGATTATGTATCACCACTTAAGTAAGGAATGTATAAATGAAACCAACAAGACTACAATGGGAAGATGTTATCCAGTTCGAAGAAGTAAAAGGTTATGGTCAGCATATATGGAGAGATGGTAATCATCTTTATTACGTTACTGAGGAGGGAGGAATTGCCCCTCAGCGTGTGGTTTATGAATTACCAAATGAGTTATTTGCCTTATTAGAACGTGGAGAGAGAACGCAGTTAGAAATATTAAGTAAACTTCAGACCGATCGTTGGCCACCGACAGAAGAAGAGAGAAAAGCTCGTGAGAAACAATTTATATTAAAAGGCTTAACTCCTTTAATAGCTAATCCTAAGAGTTGGGAATTATTTACTCAGGAAGAGCTTGAAAGATTAATTCCGCTTGCTGAACAGAAATGGATTGACTGGAGAGGTAAACTTCCAGATGATTATGTATCACCATTGAAATAGCTTGTAAGGAGCTTGTTTATTCACTTTTAGTTGTAGGCAAGTTTCTGTTACAATGCAGCATTTACAACACTTCATGGTTCACACCATGGGGTGTTTTTTGTTTTTCTCATCTTCTCACGGCATTGCCCATGTGGTATAATGGGATAAGGATTGTTCCTCGTTTCAGACGAGTTTATGGATTTCAGGATAAGTTAGCAGGTGAGACGAGTATTTCTGTCAGTCTCCTATCTACCTGTTAACAACTGTCCAAAGTAAAAGGAGATTGTAGCTTGGTTTTATTAGTATTAGTGCTTTTGGTTTTGCTCATTCTAACCTTAAAAAGGAAACAGAAAACTGCTAAAAAATCTGAAGGAAAGGCCAAGAAAAGAAATTGGCTATTAATAGGTTGCTTATCCATAGTGATTCCAATGGTAATCTTCACAGTGTTCAGTCCGATTTTTTCTCTAATGGATATGTGGGGGCTGTTTGCCCATGCAAGTCGAACTGAGATTGAGCAAGCTGTGCATCGTTCTTATCAAAATTACGGTCTTACAGGACAGTTTGAGTTAGAAAAATACGATAAAAACTATACAAGTGTGGGAGGATTTATAATCCATGGTACCTATAGTGAAAATATAGCTGGGAAAACCTATCAGGTTAAAACTCGATTTAAATACTATACTCGCTTTTCGAAAAGTGAAACATATGGAAAGACAGATGCAGAGGTTGATTACAAAAATGGTAAAAAAATTTATAATGTTTTCCCAGAATTAGCCTATTTAGGGATTGAAGTTAGTCCAGGCACCAGCGAATTTTTAAAAACACTGGACAGTTCAATCAAAGATCCTAAACTTCCTGATTTGAAGTATCAAGGTATTGATTTTGAATTTAATAACCAATCTGATAATATCTATCTTTATAATGAAATATTAGAGGAAAATCAAAGCAAGGGCCAAGCTCTGCAAGGAATGTATCCAATGGATGCTCAATATCTTTTCCAAAAAGAGATTTTTATACCAACATTTGAATTTCAATATTTCGTTCCAAAAGAAAAAAGAGATCTCTTGTATGATGACTATCTTAAAGAGCTTGAAGCGCTCATGAAGGAATTTTTTGCCAACCAACCCCTACCACGCGGTCTTTATGCTGTCAAAATTGCTAAATATAAAGAGGATAAACTTGTCAGTGATAGTGGTGTATACTATGTGAAGATTGAAAATCGTCAAGTTGTAAAGCTGTTGCAAAAATTAGAATAGGAGTTGCTAGATCTAGTCCAGTTTTTTGTTCATAATTTTCAGTTGTGTCTGTTAAAATTTGATTTTCCCAGTGGACAATCGTCCACTTTTTTTATATAATAAAACTAAACCAGATTGGTTGAGTTTTAGAGATGTAAGCTCAACCGTCGATTTGTTTTTCTAAGAGAGATATTCTCAATAAAGCATCACACTAGGGGGTGAATCATGTACCAACCAGAAAAACTCAAGGCTCGGAGAAAAGAGTTAAAATTGACACAGAAGGGAATTGCAGAGGAATTAGGGATTAGTTTTCAGGCTTACTCGGCTTGGGAACGTGGAATTAAGGAACCATCCAAGGAGAAGGTTACCCAGCTAGAAAATATTTTAAAGGTGGCAAAGGGATATTTCACTCAGATCGAGATTGTTCGTCTCTACAATAGCCTCTCCAAGCAAGGGAAGGACCAGGTTGTGCTCTATGCTCGCAATCTGGCTCAAGAAGAACAAACTCAGAAGGTGGCGACCATGCCAGAGCGCCTCTACGAGTACCGTGTCTATGAACGTATGTCAGCAGGGATCGGGGCTTCGGTCTATGATGATCAGAATTTTGATACGGTCTACTTTAACGAGGAGTTGGCCCATGATTTTGCATCTTGGGTATCTGGGGACTCTATGGAACCTAAATATCAAAATGGTTCAGTGGCTCTGATTAGGGAAACAGGATTTGACTATGATGGGGCGGTTTATGCAGTAGTTTGTAACAACCAGACCTATATTAAACGGGTCTATCGGGAGGAAGATGGTTTGCGTCTGGTTTCTATCAATCCTAAATACAAGGACATTTTCATCTCCTATGAGGAAGATCCTCGGATTGTGGGGATTATCGTTGGGAACTTTGTGCCGATGGAGGGTTAGCCTATGGGCTACTTTGATTATTCCAGAGAGCCCAAAAGTGATATTGCCTTTGTCGACATGAAATCCTTTTATGCCAGTGTCGAGTGTGTGAAAAGGGGCTTGCATCCGCTGAAGACCTCGCTTTGTGTCATGAGTCGCGCGGATAATTCTACCGGCCTTATCCTAGCTTCCTCTCCCATGTTTAAGAAGATTTTTGGTAAGTCCAATGTTGGCCGGGCCTATGATCTACCTTTTGATATCAAAACGCGCAAATTTTCCTATTACAATGCTCGAAAGCAAGGCTTGCCTACTGACTCAGACTATGTTCGCTACATCGAAGATTGGGCTCAAGTGACTTTGATTGTGCCACCTAGGATGGATGAGTACATCGCGGTCAATATGGAAATCCAGCGAATCTTTCAAAATTATGGCAGCCCAGATGATATTTATCCCTACTCTATCGATGAGGGCTTTATTGATCTGACTAGTTCGCTCAACTATTTCATCCCAGACAAGAGTCTCTCTCGCAAAGACAAGCTAGATATGCTTTCTGCTCGCATCCAGAGGGATATTTGGAGGCAGACAGGGATCTACTCTACAGTGGGTATGTCCAATGCCAATCCCTTACTGGCCAAGTTGGCTCTGGATAATGAGGCCAAACACACCCCGACCATGAGGGCCAACTGGTCTTACAAGGATGTGGAAGAGAAGGTCTGGGCCATTCCCAAGATGACGGACTTTTGGGGGATTGGCAGGCGGATGGAGAAACGCTTGCATGCTCTGGGGATTTTTTCCATCAGAGAATTGGCCACCAGTAATCCAGACCAGCTACAGAAGGATCTGGGTCAGGCTGGCCTGCGTTTGTGGTTTCATGCTAACGGGATTGATGAGAGCAATGTTCATAAGCCCTATAAAGCCAAGTCCCAAGGGTTGGGGAATTCTCAAATCTTGCCGAGAGACTACGTGAAGCTACGGGATATTGAAATTATTCTCCGAGAAATGGCAGAGCAGGTGGCTATTAGGCTGAGAAGGACGGGTAAGAAAACAACCCTTGTCTCTATCTATGTTGGTTTCTCTAAGCAGGAGGTCAGGCCGTCTATTCACACACAAATGAAGGTCGAACCGACCAATAATACAGCTGTCTTAACGGATTATGTTTTGAAGCTATTTCATAATAAATACACTTCTGGAGCAGTCAGAAGTGTCGGAGTCAACTATTCAGGATTTGTGGACGAGTCCTTTGGATTGATCTCCCTCTTTGATGATGTTGACAAGTTAGAAAAAGAAGAAAGGCTCCAGACGGCCATTGACTCCATTCGGGAACAATTTGGTTTTACCTCCCTCTTAAAGGCCAACGCACTGGAAGAAGCCTCTAGGAGTCTTGCTAGAAGCAAGCTGATTGGGGGGCATTCTGCTGGAGGATTAGATGGACTAAAATGATTGATCGTTCTTATTTACCCTTTCCATCTGCGCGTGACTATCAAGATTCAGGGATGCAGAAGTGGATGGGCTTTTTCCTCTCAGAGCATACTAGTTCACTCGGTGAAGAGAAAAATCGGGTTGCTTTCTCGACGAGTTTGAATCCCGTTGAGAAGTTGCTCTTGCTTTCACAGCTTTATGTCGGGCAACTGAAGGGATGCTTTGTAGTCAAGGAAAGAAGGCATAAAACCACGATCATTGGTGAGGTAAGCGAATTATCACCTCAAACTCTATCTATTAGGACCAATGAGGGCTATAGGCTGGTAGAGGTAGAAGATGTCCTCGAAATTCGACTGTTGGAGGAGGGAGTGTATGACTAGAAAAGAGTTGTATGAAAACAAACTGCAGATGGATTATTTTTCAGAAGCCTATATTCGTTTTGAAGAGGATTTTCAAAAATACTCTGCTATGAATGTGCCCTTGACTTTTTTGATCGATGATATCCTACGCACCATGGCGATGAATCAGAAGAACTACTTTGTCTTAAACAAGGAAAATGCCAAGGATGGGCGGGAGCATCGCTTTTATTTTAGGGTGGTGACGGAAAAAGAGTGTCCCAGAAATCGAACCTATGCATACGCTGGACTCAAAAATAGTAGTCAGTGACTAGGTGTGGAAGAGGGAAGTTTGATTTAGGAAAGATGGCTTGTGAACGTCAGAAAATCTCATGGTATAGGAATTCGAAACACCATCTTTTATCTGTGGAGTTTTTGCAGAAACTTATGATGGTAGTTCTGATGAGATAAGACAAGGGCCACTCTTTTTTAGATGAGCGTTTATTTGAAAACGTGGTTGGATTTGAGAACAGCTATCTTCAATGATCATCTTACTTTATAGAGTCATACCAAAACATCCATGTACATTTGTGGATGTTTTTTAATTTTACAGATAGAAAAAGAGAAGACCAAATGGTCTTCTCAACGGGGGAACTGAGTCATTAGAAAGAATCAATCAAAGAGGGTTATTAGTCTTTGAAATTCTTTTGGAAAATGAGGAGAGACAAGATAGAAGTAATGGCTGCCAAGAAGAGGAAGGCAGTTGCTTCTTGTTCCCCAGTTGCAGGGAGTAGTCTTTCCTTGTCTTCTTTGATTGTAGCTGTAACAGGAGCTTTTTCATCTTTTGCTGATGAATTATCTGTTACGGCTGGCGCAGGTTTTTCAGTCTCTCTTGGTAGAACATACTCAGGAAGAGTCACAACTGGTGGCGCTTCTGTTCCAACTGAGCTTTGTTTGCTACCTACCTCAATCACTCGATCTTGAGCTGGAGTTGCTTCTGTTTGGAGAATCTTGCGATTGTCACCGTCCACTTCAACATACTCGACTAAGAGACTGTCTTTTCCTTCTGATAGAACTTGCTCTTTTCCTTTGTCTAATTGTGGGTTTTCGCGACGAATCGTCTTGAACGGTACGACCTTATTGACGATTTCCAAGCTTGGAAGTGTAAAGACAAGGTCTTTAACCCCTTCCTCAGGACTTGAAGAAGTAATTGGTTTCTCAGGTTGCGCTGGAGTTTCCGGTTGAGTCGGATTTTCAGGCTGAGCAGGTTTTTCCGGTTGAGCAGGATTCTCAGGTTGAGCAGGATTCTCAGGTTGAGCAGGTTTTTCCGGTTGAGCAGGATTCTCAGGTTGAGCAGGATTCTCAGGTTGAGCAGGTTTTTCCGGTTGCGCTGGCGTTTCCGGTTGAACTGGTTTTTCAGGCTGAACTGGTTTTTCAGGCTGAGCTGGCTTTTCAGGCTGAGCCGGAGTTTCCGGTTGAGTAGGTTTTTCCGGTTGCGCTGGCTTTTCAGGCTGAGCCGGAGTTTCCGGTTGAGTAGGTTTTTCAGGTTGAACTGGATTCTCAGGTTGAGTCGGATTTTCAGGCTGAACTGGTTTTTCAGGTTCAGCAGGTTTCTCAGGCTGAGCTGCTTCGAGCTTGCTGATTTGTTCGAGAGCAGTTTCTAGCGCTTGATTGACTGCTTCCTGAGTTTTAGCTTCTTGGATTGCAGCAATGGCTTGGTCAGCAATTTCTAATAATTTCTTCTTAGCTTCCTTGTTGGATCCAAGTTCAGCGACTTTTTTCTCGATAGCTTTTGTCAAGCTGTCCATAGCCTTATCATACTCAATTTCCGGTTGTTTTGGTTCAGCTGGTTGATCAGGCTGAACTGGTTTTTCCGGTTCAGCAGGTTTTTCAGGCTGAGCTGCTTCGAGCTTGCTGATTTGTTCGAGAGCAGTTTCTAGCGCTTGATTGACTGCTTCCTGAGTTTTAGCTTCTTGGATGGCAGCAATGGCTTGGTCAGCAATTTCTAATAATTTCTTTTTAGCTTCCTTGTTGGATCCAAGCTCAGCGACTTTTTTCTCGATAGCTTTTGTCAAGCTGTCCATAGCCTTATCATACTCAATTTCCGGTTGTTTTGGTTCAGCTGGTTGAGCAGGTTTAGAAGGTTCTTCAGGCTGTTCCGGTTGCTCTGGACTAGGCTCCTCTTGACCTCTTTGATAGTTCTCATCCTTGGATAGGATATCTTGTAGGGCGCTGACTGTCAACATGACATCCTGAACATCGACTGCATCAGCACTGAGTTGGTTTCTCAATTTTTCTAGATTTGCTTGGAAAGCTTGACGTGCAGTAGCCGTATTTTTCAAACCTGCTGGATCAAAGTTTGACAGATCATCTTTCCATTTTGAGATAGACTGGATGATATCTGCCTTGCTGTAGAGTTCACTACCTTCGCCACGAGTGATGAATTGGTCTACCTGGATACCGATATTTCGAGACAAATCGTTTCGTTCAGGATCGAGTTGAAGGGTGACTGCGTGCAAGTTTTCGTCCAGACCTTTTAGGCTAACCAGAGTTTGATTACCTTGGCGTTGGGCAGCGTGACCGCTAAAGTATTTCTTACCGTCAATGGTTGAAGCATTTCCCATTCCATCTTGGTAAGGAACTTCTTTGCCATCTAGAAAGACTTTGTAGATACCATGATTTGGATCAACATAGCCCTTGATATCAAGTCCAGTACCGTAGAAGTAGGCTGTGACAGTTGTCTTTTTCTTTTGCTCATCAGTTAAGCGACCAAAGGAAGCCCAAGACTCCGTCTTTTGGTATTTATCTGCGGAATTGGTTTCATGGTGCCAGCCAGGACTGTAATCCAACTGACTAGCTTGGTCATCATAACTTGTTTGATCCTTGATCAGCAATTCAGCTTTCATCACTTGGATGGTTGCATCGGTAGCAAAACCGAGCAAGGCACCATCAGAAACAGAAGTGAGCTTGGCTTTGAAGTCAAAGATAGAGTCGGCTTGTTCTGTAAAGTCAATCGTTGGGATGGTCACAGTCTTTTCTGTTTCTCCATCTTTAAAGGTCACATCTTGAGTTGTATCTTGGTAAACTTTACCGTGAACCCCAGTTCCAGGTTCCGTGATGAAGCGAACAGTAGCAGCCCCCTTGCTTCCACCAACACGTTTAATCTTAACAGTGACTGGTTTTCCTTTTTCGACTTCGTAGTTGGTAGACTCAAGTTCAAACATCCCTTTACTATCATTGTTTAGGGTGTAGATCCCTTCTGTAGCAATTGGTTCACCTGTTTTATTAACAAGGGTAATGGTATGTTGGCCAGGTGCTAAATCACCTGTCTCAAAGACTTTTTGGCTGCGTTTACGGCTGCTGTTCTTAGTTTGCACATCCGCAACTTTTTGGCCATCAACGTAGACGGACATTTCTCCATGACCTGGGTCGACTGTAGAGACGACATAGGCCTTGGTTCCTGTGAAGGTATAGCTTACTTTGGCATCTTTTTGATTGGTCCACATAGAAGTGCCACGAACACCTTCAGATTCATTGTACCAAGTTGTACCAGCCTTGTCAGCGGTTGTATTTGAATGATACTCGAGTCCAAGAGGGTAGCCATCTGTCTTTTCAATGCTGCTTGGTGTCTTGTAGACTGAGAAGTTGGTCAAGATTGGAGTTGCTTGTGCTCCTGTGATGGTCACACGGATTTTTTGTGCTTCTACAGGTTGTCCTTGAATCAAACGGCGGTAGCCCACGGTTGAACCTTCCCCATATGGAACCCAGCGTCCGTTGATTTCGACTTCAATCTTGAAACCAGAGATACGTTGACCTTTGGCGATGTCTTCTTTGAGTTCGACAACGTCAAAGCGTCTCTTTTGTCCTAAATCGACTGTGAAACTACCGGTTGTGGCATCATTTGAGAGCGCCCAGCTGGTGTCATCTTTACCGTCAGTGAGGTGGCTTTCCTTGTAGAGATGGTTTTGACGAGTAGAACTTGCTGTTACAGTGGCCCCTTTGGCAAAGTCAGTCGCATACATTTGGTCTAGAGTTGCTTTGAATTCCTTCAGGCGAGCCACATCCGCATCTGCAAATTTTCCTTCTTTATTTGGTGGAATATTGAGAAGGAGTGGGGTTCCACGGCCAACAGACTTGAAGTAGATATCCATCAGCTCTTTGAGTGATTTCGGCTGTTGATTGTCATGGTAGAACCAGCCAGAACGGATCGAAACATCGGCTTCTCCTACAGAGTACATATCACCATCTGGGTCGCCGTGGTTGAGGTATTCATTTTTTACATCATCTGTGATGTTGGCTCTCTTGACTTTATGCCAGACAGGGTCACCTGCGATTCCCCGTTCATTTCCGATCCAGCGAACGCTTGTCGGTTGAGCAGAGAAGATAGCAATATCTCCTTCGGCTTCTTTGATGTATTTGAACCATTCATCAAAGGTATAGGTTACTTTTTGAGCACCGCTACCACGCGCACCGTCCATCCAAACCTCGATAAATTTCCCTTTGTTACCGTATTTCGGATTTCCAAGGATTTCTTTCAGTTGGTTGAGATAGTATTGGTTGTATTCCTTTTCGGTTGCGACATGGTATTTTGGATGGTTGGCATCCCATGGTGACAAGTAAACACCCATGTTCATGTCATACTTGCTAGCAGACTTGGAAACTTCTTCGAGAAGGTCACCCTTTCCATCTTTCCATGGGCTAGCAGCTACAGTATGATCCGTATACTTAGAAGGGTAAGCAACGAAACCGTCGTGGTGTTTAACAACCATAATGGTTCGTTTGAAGCCAGTTTCCTTCAGAGTACGAATCCACTGGTCAGTATCCAAGTTGGTTGGATTGAAGTATCGGGGGTCTTCTTTTCCATTTCCCCATTCAGAATTGGTATAAGTGTTCATTCCGTAGTGGATGAAGGCTGCCAATTCTTCCTTGTGGTAATCAAGTTGAGCCTTGCTTGGAAGAGGTCCATGGTTGCCAATCTCAGTTTCTTTATCTTCTGGATGAGCGACTGGTGGAGTCGGAGTTGTTGGATTAGCCGTATCAGCGACTGGCTCGTATTCAAAGACGACCTCATTCACTCCTTTTTGCTGGATCCTTGCTTCCAAACTAGCTTTTACTGGACGGTAGCCAGCAATGTCTTTTGCATGGAAGGTGTTGACAAAGGAAACATCATACTCTTGGCCGTCATTGTTATCAACTGTCGCCTCAGCTAGTTCAGTACTTGTTCCTTTTTGACGGTAGTAAACTTTGAAAGAGCCTTTGTTGACTTTATAGACTACCTTGATGACACGGGTACCGGCAGGCGCTTTGCTGACAACATTGTGCTCTTCAGTCCATGCATCTTTTAGCTGTTTATTGACTGCTACGCCATCAATGGATACAATTTCGTATTTGTCTTTCTTCTTCTGATAGAAGTCCGTCTTCTCGATTTCTTTTTTGAAATTGTAGTCAAATGGCGAATCAACAGCTGTCTGTTCGATAAAGGTATCATTATCTTTGACAGGATTTCCTTCTTCGTCTTCGTGTTGAATAACCACACGACCGTATTCAACTCCCTTGGTCAAGGTAGCAATCCCATCTTGGTTGAAGGAATATTCGTTGCTTCCGATAACAGCTTTCTCATTCCGAAGCATACGTCCTTCATCGGTAAAGTAGTAACGATTTCCGTTATCTCCTTGGTACCAGCCTTTCACACCATATTTGGCAATCATGTCCTTAACCCATTTCAGTTGTTCAGGTGAAAGGACGAGTCCGCCACCAAAGCGATCCTTTTCAGGAACACCATTGTCAACGGTTCCGTGTTGGTGAACACCGAGAACTTTTCCTTGGCTATCGACAATCCCACCACCAGACAAACCAGATACAGAAGTGGTTTGGTAGGTGATACCGGTCGTTCCCTTATCATCATAGGACTCAACAGATCGGATAGTTCCATCTGCCTTGTAAAGCTGACCGGCTAGGATAGGTTGTTTCAACTCTTTTGAGCTCGAGTCAGTTGGGTAGCCAATCGTACTGATGGCTTCTCCCAGCTGATGCGTCTTGTGCTCCGCTAAAGGTGCAAAGGTTGCTGCTTTGTTTGGACTAGCAATCGGAAGAGGAATAGGAGCTTCTACCAGAGCAAGGTCATTCTTATAGCCTTTTCCAAACTCCTTCTTGTTCCAGAAATGGATGTCCTTTTCTCTAAATAGAACCGTAGTCCCAGAAGATGGAAGTGAGTTTTTCTTTTCGCTGTTTGAACCAACGTTATAGTAGAACTGGGCAGATTTTCCACCACGAATGTGACCTTCGCCAGTTTCTTTATTGGCTTCTAGGAAGTTATGAGCAACGGTAAGGATCAAATTAGGTGCAACAAAGATACCAGATCCTGAAACGAGGTAGCGTTGCTCTCCTGCATTGTAAGTGCTGTAAACCATAGTGGCAGCAGTAGCAGGTTGTCCCTCGTAGTTGATGTGTTTGAGGTCTTGTCCACCGTTAATGATGGCACGGTTTTCGTTTTCAGCTTCTTTTGGCGCTTCTTCCTTGTCCTTTAGAATGCTCTTAGTTTCTACTTTTGGACTAGCTTTCTGGTCAACGATAGTAGTCGTATCGAATTCTTTGACAGGTGTGTCGGGATAGGCACGGTCCTGAATGTCTTCAGGGAGCAAGTCAGCACTGTTGGTATCGGCAGCAGGTGTTTCTTGTTTTTCAGCTTCTACACGGCCTTCTTCTTTGACTGATTCAGCCTTGGTCTCTTCTATATCTGCTACTTGTTTAATTTGCTGATCTAAATTGGATGTCGTGATAGGAGACGTTTCGTCTGCACGCACGGTTCCAGAAGCAAAAAACGCCAGTCCCACGATGACAGAGGCCACACCTACAGTCAACTTTCGAATGCTAAATGTTTGCCCTTTTTCAAAAAGGTATCGATTCATAATATACTCCTAGTTTTTAGAAAGGCAGTCAGCTACTGCTCGAGCCCAAGTCTGACTTGGTTACAACTTGATTTAAGGAAAACAACTCTCTGATAATTTGTAAGCCACCTTACCTCCTTTGTATAAAGCGCTTTCATTTTAAGATAAAAAAATTTAATAGGCCATTTCTCCCTTAAAATGACTAAAAGTTTTTAATATAACAAATATACTAAATTAATGAAAGAATTGCAATAGCAAAAAGCAAAAAAATAAATATAAATTAAAGAAAATCAGTTACTTTTTAAAGAAAAAACGCATCCTTTCAGGACTCAAACTAAATGAAAGGATGCGTTTTAAAAAGAAATCAGAGTAATTTTTGAATAAACTCTTGGATGGTTTGGGGGTCTGTTTTGGAAGAGAAGCGCTCAAGGACTTGCCCATCTCGGCCAATGAGAAACTTAGCAAAATTCCATTCGATTCGTTTTCCTAGTGGACCAGCTTTCTGGTCTTTTAGCCAAACATAAAGAGGATCTGCTTCCTTGCCGTTGACCTTGACCTTGGCAAAGCGAGGGAAAGTTGTCTGATAGTGTAGACTGCAGAAGCTATTGATTTCCTCTGCGCTGCCGGGTGCTTGTCCCATGAACTGATTGCAAGGGAAATCTAGGATTTCAAAGCCCTGATCTTGATAGCGTTCATAGAGTTCTTGAAGTCCCTGGTACTGGGGCGTTAAACCACATCCAGTAGCAGTGTTGACAATCAAGAGAACCTTGCCACGATAGCTCTCCAGGGGAGTTGATTGGTTGTTTTGGTTTAAAACGGAAAAATCATATACACTGGTCATGAGGGCCTCTTTTCTTTTTCTACATTGTAACAGTTTTTCTTTTTTTCGTCGAGTTGGATGAGAGAAGTTGTTGAAAAATACACAATTGTACATAAATCAGGACAAAATGATGCTCCTTTTATGAAACATGGTATAATAGGCCTATGTAGCTAAATGAAGTAAACCTATCACAAGGGATTGAGAAAAGGATAAAACAGCCATGTCAACAGTAAAAAGTGATATAAATCTTGCGCAAACATATGCGACTCAGCTTAAAAATGCTTGTCAATCGTTAACAGCGATCGCTGCGGCTAGTCAAGATGACTTAACGACCCTTCAAGGGAATAACAAGGCCCATCAATGTCTGACAAAGGATCAAAATCTAGCTAGTCAGATTACAGCCGCTGTCACCCTAACTTCCGAACGACTTCACTCTGTAGCGAGCGATTTTGAAGCGCTAGATAAGGCTGCTGCCAATGGTTTTGGGAGTCATACATGAGTAAGTTGGATGAGTTGAAGAAAAGAGAGCGAGACCTCTTGTACCAGCTAGAAGACAATGGAAAAGAGAACTACCGCACCAAAGCACTGATAGAAACCTTTGAAGGATATGATAGAGCTAGCCACCGTTATCAAAGTGATTTGTGGGAGGCGGCCTATCAGAGCCGATATGCAGGGCAGTTGGAAGAAACGCTCCTGCAAAGAAACCAACTTAAAAACCAAATCTTTGAGGACCTCAGCTATCACATGGATGATTTGAAAAAAGAAAAATTCCGGTTAGAGGGAGACTTGGATGCGGTTTACTATGAAAGACGCAAGGAACTAGAAAGAGGGGAGGAGAAACGACATGGGCATTGATATGTATTTGGAACAATCACAACTACAAAGTTCGAGTGTAGCGACCATGTGCCAATCTCAGGTGGAGGCTTATCAAGACTTGCAATCAGCCATCCAAAAGTTTTCAGAGGATAAGGAGAGCCTAAAGGGTGACGCTTATGATTCGGCTAGAAGTTTTTTTGCAAGTGTCTTATTGCCCTTGAGCAAAGGGGGACAACTCTATGCAGAAACCTTCTCTCAAGCCATCAAGAAACTACCAGCAGACTACCAAACGATGGTCGACAGCAAGAGTTGGCGTGAGGATGATCTACTTGATAAGATCCGCCAGGAAGAGCAAATGATTGCCTATCTAGATGAAGTCAACCAATCCCTTTCTTCCTTGACCATGGATAGTGAAGAAAAAGGGAGATTGAGACGTAGTAATGTGGAGCTCATGAGAGGACACCACGCGAATAAACGTGTCTATGAAACGATTTTGAAAGACTTGCGTGCCTATGATAGCTATTCAGGAGGACTTTTCGATGATCTAGACAGTATTGACGTGCAGTTGAGTCGCGGACTTGCCCAGATCGAAACGAGCTGGGATGCAAAGCAAGGAGTCTTTAAAGTCCCATCTGATCTGACTTGGGCCAACTACCTGACTGCCTATGCTGATACAAAGGACCTGAAGCTCAGTCGTCAAGAGAAGGCCTTTGTCCAAACCATGATGGCAGAATACGGCTTTGATGCCGAGACAGCCCAACAACTCTTGACCATCAAGCAAGGGATAGACAAGAAGTTCCCAACCTCAAGTCAAGAGTTCCGTGACTATATCTTTTTGCGAGTCGTCGGTGCCGCCTACTATAATGACTTTAAGTGGAAGGAAACAGCGGGCTATTTAAAAAATTATTTTTTTGATGAGGTTGTTAGCAGTCCATCTACAGTGGAAAAAATGAGAGTAGAAAAACCGCTTTATAAAATTTTTGAAGAATTGGGATTGAAAGAAGAAAAGGCCAAAGAACTGTATTATAATCTTAGACTGCAGCATACACTAGCTGGTGGAGGGAGTGATTCGGAGACAATGAAGTCAAGAGACTTGTCAGAGTATAATGAAGCGAAAGATAAGTATGAAAAAGTTTATGGCAAAAATAATAAATTTGACGAATTTTGGGACAGCAAGTTAAAGGCCTATTCTAACAATGGAGCAGGTCATGCAGACTTCGCCCACCAGTCCATTACTATGGCGACTCATCTTAATCCTGACCAAGCTCAGTTATCCGATCTCTATGGCGGTAGAGAGCGTGTCAAGGACCTTTCTGGCTGGGAGGGAGATACGACCTTTAATGCAAACGATATGAAGCCAAGTATCGGAGAGGATGACTACAAGGCGGATTTGGACTCGGTCAACCTTATCGGCCGTATGCAAAATGGGCAATCCTATGACCAAGCAATCTCTTCTTACTATGCTGATCTTCAAAAAGACTCCTCTCAGAGAGAAAGAGAATTCCTAAAAAATAAGGATTGGGATACAGTCAGAGATACTATTTATGATAGTTTGCGACCAACGGATATTAAGCTAGATGGAGAGGATGCTCTTAAAGCATATATTGAAAGAAAATATCCAGGAGTGTCCAAGTTTTTAAATCGCTTGGAAGCCGTGGCGGACTAGGAGGAAGTCTATGAAGAAAATACTAGGTGTTTTAACAATAATTGTATTACTTGTATCAGTTTGTTTTTACTTTTTTCCTAAACAACCTAAAAATATTTTTGATGAAATTTACCAAGAAACGGAGAAAACCTATCTAGGAAATAATGTCTTTAACAAGTTGAAAGATGTTGAGACACATAAATATCAAGAGTATAGTGATGATTCTAAATTTTATCCAAGCGTTGTCTATGAGGGAAATGCTTTACCAGATAGCTATGAGAAAATTGCTATAGATTTTAATTTTAAATCCGAAGCTCAATTAAGCTTGATTTCATTTGAAAAACGAATAGAGTCCAACTTTAGTATAAAAATGTGGACTGTATATTCTCATAAAGAAGGTAATTTAAAAAAATTTGTAAAAATAGTTTTGAAGAAGGCAGATACGAAAAATTACATCGAAGACGAAGCTCAGGTAAAATCCTACCTAGAGCAGTATGGTATCACTGCCAAGGATTTGGATTCTTACTACGACGAAATCGTCAATCAGAAAGTCCTGAAAGATTGGTGTTCCATTTATGACAGCAAGTACTCGCCAAGCAACTATGGCGATGTCAAGGTTGAAACCCAGTGGGAGAATTGGTGATAACATGAAGAAAATCCTCGGTCTAGTAGCGTTATTCTTACTAATTGTATTATCCTGTTTCTACTTTTTTATCCATCAACCTAAAAACATTTTTGATGAGATTTACCAAGAAACAGCAAAAAATTATTTGGGCCATTATAACTTCAAAGACTTAAAAAATGTGACAGCAAAAAATCGAAAGCTTTATGATTCGAATATGAATGAAACGGATAAGTATGAATCAATAATAACATACGATGATTCTTCTCTTGGAAGCGATGTGAAGAATTTAGAACTACGGTTTAATTTTGATGGTAGTAGTAAAGGTGTAAATATTTGGTTTGAAAGATATGCTAACTCAGGAGAAAAAATTAACTTTGTTATTCATTACGAATTTAAGAAAAAAGTATTAGTTAAAAAAATTCTGATTTATGAAAATAGATCGGAAACTTATATCGAAGACGAGGCCCAAGTGAAATCCTATCTAGAGCAGTACGGTATCACTGCCAAGGATTTGGATTCTTATTACGACGAAATCGTCAACCAGAAAGTCTTGAAAGACTGGTGTACCATCTATGACAGCAAGTACTCGCCAAGCAACTATGGTGAGGTCAAGATTGAAACCCAGTGGGAGAATTGGTGACGAGGGTCAGTAGATATTTTGGAAAATATTCTATGAATTGAAGTGGAAATCCCACCTAGAACGAACTAGGTGGGATTCTTTGCCTATAAAATGAGAAATTAGCGAATCTTGCTCTATTTTTTAACGTGTTCCGATAAAAAGGCATAGGTCATGGTTCCAAAGATGGCACCAATTCCCAAACCTAAGACTAGTAAAGGGAGCGTTTTATCGAACTGGGAGAGATTGCCCCAAAAGGTATTGAGGGGAAGATGCTGAACAAAGAGTTTGTGAAAGGCTGATAAGACAAACAAGCCAATTGGAATACTGATGAATACACCCCAACTACGAACTTTGATTTGACTTTTGCTGTAGCTTTTGTGATGGAGTTCGGACTGGTCATCCTTGTCCAAATGTAAGTCGCGAACTGCTAGTCTCGCCCTAGATGAGAGGACGAAGATAAGTCCAAAATAGAGGTAGGGCATGGCCTCTCGAACCAACTCTATGAAGCGTCCAAATAGGAGATAGAACAAGAAGAGTAGGAGGGAGGAGTAAACGATTTGGATCAAGGCACGGGCACAAGCCCTGTAGATTATCTCTTGACGGCATTCATCAAAAGGGCCTTGTATGTGAAAGAATAGTTTGAGTAAGCGAGTGGTGAAATCTTCTTTTTTCATGGGAGTAACCTCCTAAATGAGCGATTTTTGATTGACTTCTTTAAAGAGTTGATAGAAAGTATAGAAGTAAATCAAGCTAAAAATAATACAGATTGTTAGAAATACTAGGAAAAACTTGATTCGGGCCATCAAATCTGAGTTTCTAGTTTAATAAGCTAGAAATTTTACAGATAAAAGAGCATCTCGTATAAACGAAATGCTCTTTTCTAGTTGTTGGTTACAATTAGCTTATTTTTTTTGCATAGAACACTTGCAAGCGTCCTGTATTTTCAACATAGTTCCCAACACCATCGTATTTTTTTTGGGCTTCCTTGTTTATCATTTGAAAAGTATTCAATTCATCCAAGCTAATTTCCCTGATATTTTTAAGTTTCAGCCAGTGATAATCTTGATCGTCTGCAAACAAGCTTGGAGCATAAACGGCAGCATCCAAAGGAGCTGATTTTTTATTAAAATATTGGTAAAGTACCAAATCAGCAATATAAGTAAATTCTTTACTCACAAGCAATATTTTACTTACTTTCGTAAGTTTTTTAGGATCCATTCTGTTACTCGTGCTGAAGTATACAGAACCGACCTCGTTAGCTTTCTCTAAGTGCGCATCCAGAACTTCTTTTGCTGAGCAAATATCAATCCCGACTACCGGGAGAGCGACGCTATACGTAACAGCCATAAATTTGACCTCCAATAAATATTTATTTCAGATATGCTAGAAACATACCAAATCGTACTAGTATATCACTAGATAATATCTAGCGATATACTAGATATATATAGTCTAGCATATTGCTGGATAAAAATCAAGTGATTTTAAAAAATTTTTTAGTTATTTTATTGTTTAACTCCAAAATTCAACATTTCAGGAATTTTCCTCCCTTCAAGAACTTTTCAAGGTATAATCTAAAGATACTGATAAAAACATGACTGATCAGTAGTCTAGCTAGTGATTTCATAAGGTACCTCCTAGTCGTCTTCTTGGTCTTTCTTGGCCTTTTGAATGCGAAGAGAGACGATAATTTGCATCATCAGTCCAAAAAAGAACGCTCCCAGTATAGTTTTTAAAATATGTTTTGAATTCAGAAGAGAACTGATGAAATTTGGATTTTCACTAGTTAGGGTATCGATGAGTGGCATTATAAAAAATATCGCTATGCCATAGATTAGACCGGCTTTTAGACCAGGAAAATGCAGTTGTTTACTTTCTTTCTTACTTAACATTTCGGGATCAATAGCTGTGATGCCCGTTTTCTTGGCTTGAGAGACCACATAGAGGGCAGCTACCATCGAAATGCCAAACACTACGAGAGGATAACCGATAGCGACAATTTGAGGGTATTTATAAGCAAGGACAAAGGGGATGAGGTTGCCGAATATCATGAGATAAAAGAGAACGATAAAGACCTGATTCCCGATACGATCAGCCTCGCGCCGTTTGTGTTCGTCAAGGGGGCCAGAAATGCCGTATGTGCGTTTGATAAGTTTGTCAGTGAGAGTTTCTTTTTTCATTTGTTTGCTCCTTTTTTAAAAATCGTCTTCCCAAAAGAGGCTATTGAGGTCAGTTTGGAGGCTGCGGGCGAGGTTGAGACAGAGTTCTAGGGTTGGATTGTACTTGTCATTTTCAATCATGTTGATGGTCTGTCTCGAGACACCGATATCTTTGGCGAGCTCGAGCTGGGAAATACCCAGTTCCTTGCGGAATTCTTTGACACGATTCATAGGGTCTCCTTTTTGATATGTCGTATATATTTGACTATATTATATTCTTTCGGGGATGAGATGTCAAGTATATATGACATATTTTTGAGAATTTTTTTCGAAGAAACTTAGCCTTGTCTGACAAGTGCAAGCTGGTCAGATTTGTGGTAAAATAGATAAGATATGACAAAAGAATTTCATCATGTAACGGTCTTGCTTCGTGAAACGATTGATATGCTGGACGTAAAACCTGACGGTATCTACGTTGATGCGACTTTGGGCGGAGCAGGCCATAGCGAATATTTATTAAGTAAATTGAGCGAAAAAGGGCATCTCTATGCCTTTGACCAGGACCAGAATGCCATTGACAATGCGCAAAAACGGTTGGCACCCTATATCGAAAAGGGGATGATAACCTTTATCAAGGATAACTTCCGTCATTTGCAGGCACGTTTGCAGGAGGCTGGTGTCCAGGAAATTGATGGAATTTGTTATGACTTGGGAGTGTCCAGTCCTCAGCTAGATCAGCGTGAACGTGGCTTTTCTTATAAAAAAGATGCACCACTGGATATGCGCATGAATCAGGAAGCTAGTCTGACGGCCTATGAGGTGGTCAATCATTATGACTATCATGACTTGGTCCGTATCTTTTTCAAGTATGGTGAGGATAAGTTTTCTAAACAGATTGCCCGCAAGATTGAGCAAGCGCGTGAGGTGAAACCAATCGAGACGACGACAGAGTTGGCAGAGATTATCAAGTCTGCCAAGCCTGCCAAGGAGCTCAAGAAAAAGGGACACCCTGCCAAGCAGATTTTCCAGGCTATCCGAATCGAAGTCAATGATGAGCTGGGCGCAGCAGATGAGTCTATCCAGCAGGCTATGGACATGCTGGCTCTGGATGGTAGAATCTCAGTCATTACTTTCCATTCGCTGGAAGACCGCTTGACCAAGCAGTTGTTTAAGGAGGCTTCAACAGTGGAAGTTCCCAAAGGCTTGCCCTTCATTCCAGATGACCTTAAGCCCAAGATGGAATTGGTATCCCGCAAGCCAATCTTGCCAAGTGCTGAAGAGCTAGAAGCCAACAATCGTTCGCATTCAGCCAAGTTGCGCGTGGCTAGAAAAATTCACAAGTAAGAGGAAAAACATGGCAGAAAGAATCGAAAAAACAAGCCAGTTATTGCAAACGAAGTTTAAAGGTTTTTCACGTGTGGAAAAGGCCTTCTATGTTTCGATTGCTGCAACAATGATTATCCTGGCAATTAGCGTTGTGTTTATGCAGAGCAAGCTATTACAAGTTCAGAATGAATTGACCAAGGTTAATGCTCAAATCGAAGAAAAGAAAACCGAGCTCGACGATGCCAAGCAAGAGGTCAATGAATTGATTCGTTCAGAACGTTTGAAAGAGATTGCAAACTCCAAGGATTTGCAGTTGAATAACGAAAATATCCGAGCAGCGGAGTAAGAAATGAAACAGTGGAAAGAAAAAATCATCCGTTATGCCGTTCGTAATCGCAAATCTCCAGAAGAAAACCGCCGAAGAGTAGGGAAAAGCCTGAGTTTATTGGCTGTCATACTCTTCGCTGTCTTTTTGGTCAACTTTGCGGTCATTATCGGAACGGGTAAAAAATTTGGTAAGGATTTGGTTCAAGAGGCCAAAAAGGTTCACCAAACAACCAAGACCATCCCAGCCAAACGGGGAACCATTTATGATCGAAATGGAACGCCTATTGCAGAGGATGCGACTTCTTATAATATCTATGCCGTTATTGACAAGAACTACAAGTCAGCAACTGGTAAAATCCTCTATGTAGAGGATTCTCAATTTAATAAGGTGGCTGAAATTTTCCATAAGTATCTGGATATGGAGGAGTCTTATGTCAAAGAACAGCTTTCTCAGCCAGATCTAAAACAGGTATCTTTTGGTACCAAGGGAAATGGGATTACCTATGCCAATATGATGGCTATTAAAAATGACCTAAAAACTGCTGGCGTTGAGGGAGTTGACTTTACAACTAGCCCTAACCGCAGTTATCCCAATGGACAGTTTGCTTCATCCTTTATCGGTTTAGCGCAACTCCATGAAAATGAGGATGGAACCAAAAGGTTGATTGGGACATCTGGATTGGAGAGTTCCTTAAATAGCATTCTGGCGGGTACAGATGGGATTATCACCTATGAGAAGGATCGTCTGGGGAATATTGTTCCGGGTACGGAGCAGGCTTCCCAACACATGGTAGACGGAAAGGATGTTTACACTACCCTTTCTAGTCCTTTGCAATCCTTTATGGAAACCCAGATGGATGCCTTCCAGGAAAAGGTAAAAGGCAAGTATATGACGGCTACCTTGGTCAGCGCTAAAACAGGGGAAATCCTCGCTACAACCCAACGACCGACCTTCAATGCCGATACCAAGGATGGTATTACGAAAGACTTTGTCTGGCGAGATATCCTCTATCAAAGTAACTATGAGCCAGGGTCAACCATGAAGGTGATGATGTTGGCCTCAGCCATTGATAACAATACCTTCCCTGGTGGCGAATACTTTAACAGTAGTGAATTGAAAATAGCAGATGCGACCATTCGAGACTGGGACGTCAATGAAGGTTTGACGAGTGGTGGCACCATGACCTTCTCTCAAGGATTTGCCCACTCAAGTAATATCGGGATGACCTTGCTTGAGCAAAAGATGGGGGATGCAACTTGGCTGGACTACCTTAACCGCTTTAAGTTTGGGGTGCCGACCCGTTTTGGTCTGGCAGATGAGTACACAGGTCAATTACCTGCTGATAACATTGTCAATATTGCCATGAGCTCATTTGGACAAGGGATCTCTGTCACCCAGACCCAGATGCTTCGTGCCTTTACAGCCATTGCCAATGATGGGGTTATGTTGGAGCCGAAATTTATCAGCGCCCTCTATGATCCAAATGACCAGTCTGTTCGTAAGTCTCAAAAGGAAATCGTCGGAAATCCTGTGTCCAAAGCAGCAGCGTCCTCTACTCGGGAGCACATGGTCATGGTCGGAACAGATCCTGTCTACGGTACCATGTACAACCACAGCACAGGAAAGCCGAATGTCAATGTTCCGGGGCAAAATGTCGCCCTCAAGTCTGGTACAGCTGAAATCGCTGACGAGAAAAATGGAGGCTACTTGGTTGGTTCTACCAACAACATTTTCTCGGTTGTGGCTATGAACCCTGCTGAAAATCCTGATTTTATCTTGTATGTAACGGTTCAACAGCCTGAACATTATTCAGGTATCCAGTTGGGAGAATTTGCCAACCCAATCTTGGAGCGGGCTTCAGCTATGAAAGAATCCCTCAATCTTCAGTCAACTGCCAAGAGCTTGGATCAGGTTAGCAAGACGACAAGTTATGCTATGCCTGCCACCAAGGACTTTACCCCAGGTGACCTCGCAGAAGAATTGCGCCGAAACCTGGTCCAACCAATCGTTATCGGAACAGGAACCAAAATCAAGGAACTCTCGGTTTCTGAAGGAGATAATTTGGAAGCCAATCAGCAGATCTTAATCCTGTCTGACAAGGTCGAAGAAATGCCTGATATGTACGGCTGGACAGATGAAAATGTGCAAACATTTGCCAAATGGCTGAATATAGAAGTCGAGTGGGAAGGTAGTGGCAAAACGGTCAAGAAACAAAGTGTCCGTGCCAATACAGCCCTCAAAGACATTAAAAAAATGAAAATAACTTTAGGAGATTAAGATGATTAGTTCCATTAGTGCTGGAGTTCTAGCGTTTCTATTGACCTTGATAGGTATTCCAGCCTTTATCCGATTTTATCGAAAAGCACAGATTACAGGTCAGCAGATGCACGAGGATGTCAAGCAACACCAAGCTAAAGCTGGAACTCCAACCATGGGAGGTCTTGTCTTCCTGATCGTTGCAGTTGTTGTGAGCTTCCTTGTCGCTCTCTTTACCCAACAATTGACCAACAATGTAGGCATGATTTTGTTTATCTTGGTTTTGTATGGTTTGGTAGGTTTTTTGGATGATTTCCTCAAGGTCTTTCGTAAGATTAACGAAGGCTTAAATCCCAAGCAAAAACTTGCTCTCCAGCTCCTTGGAGGAGTGATTTTCTACCTCTTTTATGAGCGTGGTGGCGATATGCTTTCGGTTTTTGGTTACCAAGTTCATCTGGGAATTTTCTATATTTTCTTTGCCCTTTTCTGGCTAGTTGGCTTTTCAAATGCGGTGAATCTGACGGATGGGATTGACGGCTTAGCAAGTATTTCCGTAGTGATTAGCTTATCGGCCTACGGTGTGATTGCTTATATGCAAAATCAACTGGATATTCTTCTTGTGATTCTTGCCATGATTGGTGGTTTGCTAGGCTTCTTCGTCTTTAATCACAAGCCTGCCAAGGTCTTCATGGGAGATGTGGGAAGTTTGGCTTTAGGTGGGATGCTGGCAGCAATCTCTATGGCCCTCCACCAAGAATGGACCCTCTTGCTGATTGGGATTATCTATGTCTTTGAGACAAGCTCTGTTATGATGCAGGTTACCTACTTCAAACTTAGTGGTGGAAAGCGTATTTTCCGTATGACACCTGTGCATCATCATTTTGAGCTTGGAGGATTCTCAGGCAAGGGCAATCCTTGGAGCGAGTGGAAGGTTGATTTCTTCTTTTGGGGAGTTGGGCTTCTAGCAAGTCTCTTGACCCTAGCCTTTTTATACCTACTGTAAAACTAAGTTTTGATGACAAAATAAAACAGGATGAAGGGAATCTTCATCCTGTTTTTATGTGCTTAAAGGTTAGTTGGAATCATCCTTTCTTCCATTTAACATAAAAGTGGCTGTGAGGGCTAGGCTAAGGCCTGCTATGAAGAGGAGTGGGTTAGATGTTTCTCCTGTTGCTGGAAGTTCTTCTTTAGGAGAATGATTTCCAACTTTAGCAAGACTCGGACTAGCTGAAAGTTGTTCAGCCTCGTGTGCTAAGGTTTCTGCATCTGAAGTACTTGGTTTTTCCTCAGTGTTAGAGCTTGTTCCAGTAGCTTGATAGACGACAGCATAGGTACTGAAATGATTAGTGATGAATTCTGCCTTTCCTTCTCTAACGTCGAAATCAAGGGCTCGCAACTCCTTGGTCGGAGTAATATAGTAGACCTTTTCTACGTTAGTTGAAATAGGCAAGCGAACCAAGACAGAGCCTTTTGGCTGCAAGCTATGATCGGTTGGATTTTTAAGTTGTAGGTCGTAAGCATCATAGGTTTTACCAAAGAGTTCTTGAGCTAGGACACGTCGGCTAGAGATGTGAGAAATTCCTTCTAGGTCACTAACTCCACCAATAATTTCCACTCCAGTTTCCTTATCTTTCAAGACTTGAACTGGATAGTCAGGAAGGCTAAGGCTTGGAGCAGCCTGATCCCCACTAGTTCCGATAGGTTTAGTGTATTCCGGAATTTCTACAGTGGGTGCTTCTTCTTCTCCCGCAGTTCCGATAGGTTCAGTGTATTCAGGCTTTTCAACTGTAGGTGGCTCTTCTTGCCCTGCAGTCCCGATAGGCTTGGTGTATTCAGGTTTTTCAATAGTAGGAGCTGGTTCGTCCCCTTTGCTTGTAGTTGGCTGACTCTCGTCAACCTTTTTCTCTTCCTTTTTAGTAAAGACGGCCACGATAGGGCTGCTTGTGGTATTTCCTTGAATGGTATAAGCTTCAATGGCATTTCCAGCTTTGCGATTGGTTTCGTCAGGGATTGGGATTTGAACTTGATTGTCTTGGATTGATAGGATAGTCTGATCCCCACTGGTAACCAGATGCGTTTCATCCACCTTACGCAAAACTAGAGGATCTTTGACACCTGGGAAGGTCACTGTGATGGCTTCCCAATCTCCAGCTGGTAGGCTTAAGGAAATGGTTTTGTCATTTTCCTTAAGAGGCGCAATGCTCGGGCTATCTATACCAACAGCAGGAGCTTTGATGATATCAAAGGAGTCTAGAGAGATTTTCTTGCGACCTTCTGGCGAATCTGGGTCAACTTGTAATATCAGGGTGTGCGGACCGTCAGTAAGGTTTGTAAATTCGCCAATAAAGGCTCTCTTTTCGGTTGCACCTGAAGTGTAGAAGTCTAGACTTGGCATTTCTTTGCCATCTAGTGTTACACGTGCTCGTCCAAGGGCAAGGCTCTTCAAACCATAGATACGAATGCCTGTACCAGTAAAGGTAATGGTTGCCTGAGCTTCTGAAGCAGTACTTGGGTCACTGTTGTTGATGTCAGCGTATTTTTCCGTACCTCCGTAGAGTTCAGGGTCAGACCAGTCCTTAAACTGGGTACCATACTGGATACGCGAATCACGATCATCCATTTTTTCAATCGTATTGCCTGCTCCTGCTAGGATCTTGAAGTAGTCTAATGAAATTTTCGAGCGCTCACTACCACGTCCTTTGTGCTCACGTTTAACATTAAGAGTCAATGTGTGAGGTCCGTCAGACAATCCTGTGAAGCGACCGATGAGACTACCTTTTTCAGTTGCTCCAGCAGTATGGAAGTCAAGTTCGCCTACCTCTTTGCCATCAATTTTAGCAGTGGCAAGACCTAATTCAGACGATTTCAGTCCATAGATTTCGATACCAACGCCAGTGAAAGGAATGTTGGCAGTGAGGTCTTCGTCTGTGTAGTCTCCTTTTGAAAGGTCAGCAAATTTCTCTGTTCCTCCAAATAATTCTGCGTCTGCCCAGTTTCCAAAGGCAGCTCCGTACTGGATACGACTATCTCGGTCGTCCATCAACTCGCTATAGGTTTCGACAGTGGCCTGTTCAGACACCTGTGTGGCAAGCTCGCCCAGCATAGCCTTGACAGTATAGGTGTAGGCGAGTTGAGGATTTAGTGATCGGTCGATAAAGTTAGTTTGATTGGTTACAAATTCTCTAGTTGCAGAGGTTTGGCCAGATTCATCTTTTACTTGTCTTTGGATGACATAGTGGGTAGCGCCTTCTACTTGGTTAAAGGTGAGTTCGGCAGTGACTCCATTTTGTCGAACTGCTGTCAGACTGGTTACACGGCCAGGGAAATGTTCAAAGGTAATGACGTCACCTTTTTGTGTTGCAAGCTGGATACGATTATCTTTAAGGATCGTTGCCTTGACTGGTTTGCCATTGACCTTGATTTGGCTGGCTTCGATATTTGGATAATCTACAACCAGGTCTCCACCGACATTTGAAAGGAAGGACAAGTTTTGCAGGTTTTTATCTTTCCACTTCATGCTAACTTCAAAGTTACCACGGGCAACCAAGCCAGAAACCTGACCGTCTTTCCAAGCATCTGGAAGGGCTGGCAATGGCGCAATATAGCCAGTATGAGATTGGAGGAGCATTTCTGCCATCCCACTAGTTGCTCCAAAGTTTCCGTCGATTTGGAAAGGCGCGTGGGTATCCCAAAGATTTTCTAGGGTTGAATACTTAAGCTGTTCAGCGAGTAAGCGATGGGCGCGGTTACCGTCCAGCAGACGAGCCCAGAGGTTGATTTTATTGGCCTTAGACCAACCTGTACCACCATCTCCACGGTGGTTCAAGGTAGCACGCGCAGCTTCTAGGTATTCAGCCTGGTCCTTGCTAAAGAGCGTACCTGGGAAGAGACCAACTAGATGGGAAACGTGACGGTGGTTGTTTTCAATCCCTTCATTGGTGAATTGTGGACTGTCCTCCTCGTACCATTCCTTGATACGTCCTTCTTTATTGATATGAAGTGGTTTGAGTTTGTCAAATTTAGCCTTAAGCTCTGTGACTAAGTCTTGGTCGACTTTCAGATGGTTGGCAACTTCCATGTAGTCGTGGAATAGCTGCCAGACTAGCGACTGGTCAAAGGTATTTCCGATGGTGATGGTCCCGTGTTCTGGTGAGTAGGATGGGGAAGACACCCAACGGTCGCTTTCTTTGTCGTAGTGCAAGAAGGAGTTCCAGAACTTGGCAGTCTCTTTCAACATAGGATAGATCTTTTCTTTGAGATAAGTCTCATCCTTGGTGAATTTGTAGTAGTCATAAACGTTCTGCATCATCCAGGCATTAGCAGCTGGCGACCAACCCCAATAGTAATTCCAGCCTGGAGTAGTCCAGCCAAATGGAGTTGCTTGAGTGTGGACCAGCCAACCATTTTCTTGCCCGTCTTTGGATTCGATTCCAGCGTATTCTTTGGCAGCGATACGTCCGTAGTAGCGCATGTCGTCAATGTAATTGATCATTGGCTTGGCTGTTTCAGCAAGGTTGCTCATGTAGGCTGGCCAATAGTTCATTTGCAAATTGACATTGAGGTGATAGTCAGCGTTCCAAGGTGGATTGTCTACAGCATTCCAGACTCCTTGTAGGTTGGCAGGAAGGGCATCTGTCCGATCACGAGACGAACTGATGAGTAGATATCGGCCGTATTGGAAGAAGAGTTCTTCCAATTTTTGCCCTTTTTCTGGGTTATAGCCTTGAAGGGCCTCTTTAGTCGTTTGAGTAGTCTTGGTTCCGCCTAGATTTAGTTTGACGCGGTTAAAGAGACTTTGATAGTCCTTGATATGGGCCTTTTTCAGTGTCTCGTAGTCCTTTGCCTTAGCGGCTTCTACAATCCCTTTAACCGTTTTTTCGAGGTCAATGTCTTTTCAATAATTGGTTTTTGGATTTTGAGCAAAGTTTGTTTTGGCGCTGAGGTAGAGGGTTGCATAACTTGCGCCTGTAACGGTCAGAGTTTCGTCCTGAACAGTCACCTTTCCGTCCGTTTTAATTCCTAGATAGGATGCAAATTTGAGGCCGTTATCTTTGACAGTTCCCTTTAGAAGGATTCCGTTTGCATCTGTAGTGACATGACCATTTTTATAGTTGGAATATTCCCAAGAGTAGTTGCCATTAGCAAGCAAGTCTTCTGTCAAACTGTTCCAAAGGGTAAAGTCAAGTGTCTTGTTTCCTTTTTTGGTCAAGTGGGTCACAGTGACATCATCAGGATAGCTGGAGAAGTTTTCGCGTTTGAAGGTCGTCCCATCTTGGGTGTAGGAAGTTGTCGTAGTGGCTTCAGTGATATCCAGATTACGGTGATAATCAGTTACAGTATCTAGTCCTTTCTTCTGGTTATTAAAGACCATGAAGATATCTCCAAAGGCTAGGTAACGTCCATACTGGGCGTTGTTTGGTCCAACTAGATTTTGTTCAGCGAGCTGTTTTGCTTTTTGGCGGTCGCCAGCTTCGAGGGCTTTACGTATCTCTGCTAAGACCTTGTAGCGATTCTTGTAGTTTCCTCCGTTATAGTCGGTGCTATCGGGTTGTGGTCCTCCTGACCAGAGGGTCTTTTCGTTGTACTGGATTCTCTCTTCCCCAATGAGTCCGAAAACCTTGGCTCCCATTTCTCCGTTTCCGACAGGAAGGGCTTGTTTTTCCCATCCATCATAGGAGGGAGCTGTTGGCTGATCGTAGTTGAGTTGATAGTTTTCTTGCTTTGTCACCGGCTGATCTGCTTTTTCAGGTTCCATATTTTCTTTAGCTTCTACAATGGCTTCTTCACTAGCTTGACTATTTGTCGTCTGATTCTCCTCAGCTGGCTTGCTTTCGGAAACTACTGGACTCTCGGCTAGAGGCGGATTTGTAGTTTCAGTCGTTTCAGTAGCTTTGGGTTCACTATCAGGCTTAGTGACAGCTTCGACAGAGGTTGGTTCAGTTTGCTTGACCTCAACACTGTCTGCAGCTACAGTATGGTTGACTAGAAAAACAGCCCCCAGTAAAACAGAAGCAGTCCCAACCGTCAGCTTTCGGATGCTATAGCGACAGGATTTCTCCCAAAAGTGTTTTCTCATAAAACCCTCCTTTGTGTATTCGAAACCGCTTACATTTTATGAAGCAGTTTCGTTTATTTTGTTTCTATTTATCTCCTCACCTCCCATTCTAATGGTCGCTTAGCATTTGTCAAGAGCTTTTTAGCAAGATACATATTTGCTGTTGTTTTTTCTTAAAATAGTAGAATAAGTAGCAAGTAGTGCCTCTTTTCCAACTATCAACTAGATTATTTACTACTAAAAAACAGTTGAGAGTATCCCCAACTGTAAGTGTTTATTTCGGATGTCTTTTGGCAAAGTCAACAAAGTGAAATTTTTCTAATTTATGGCGACTTTCGGTGAACTGAAATTGGCGCCCGTCTTGGAGATAGACTTTTGACTTGATTGAAACGACATAAGGGTCTTTGCCAATATCCATGAGAATCTTGTCTCGATCGCTAGTGTGGTCAATGGTGATTTCCTTCTGAGCATAATCAATAAGGAGTTTGAGGTCGTCCTCTATATACGAGTAGATAGACTGCTCAGCGATTTGGCGAGTGAGATTTGGAATCAGTTCCATATCCAGATAGTCCGTATCCAGAACCGATACCAAATCATCCACCACACGCTGGCGGACCACCTTCCACACCATGCGAAACTCTGGAAAGCCGGTTATCAGTGAGGATTTTTTATCGATAATGATCTTGTCCAGACTGACGACATTAGTCTTAGAGCGAAGTCCAAGTTCCTGGACCAGTTCTTGGTAGCTGGTTAGGTTGGAGACAGGGAAATTGACCGTTTCTTCTTTGACGACTTGGGAACCTTGTCCCCTTATCTTTTTGATCAATCCTTCTTCTTGGAGGAGGGACAGAGCTTTTCGGACGGTGTCACGGCTCACCTGATACTGGTTCATGAGGTCGTGCTCACTGGGGAGGAAATCTCCGACAGCGTAAGTCTCGTTTTGAATGGTTTTTTGGATTTGCTTAAATAATTGTTGGTATTTCTTCATATTGCTTCCTTAAATGAGTTTTGAGTCTTATTCTATACATACTTGTATCTATTTTACCATACAAGTGCTAGAAAATATCCAAAAATATCCTCTTTTTATCACAAACAAGTTGCATACAAGTTTGGTATCGTTTACAATAGAGCTATCAAGTCAAGCTTGCTTTGACAAATATAAGGAGAATCAAATGGGAAAATTTGAACAAGAAGCCAAAGATCTGCTTCAAGCAATCGGAGGCAAGGAGAATGTCACTGCTGTTACCCACTGTGCGACACGGATGCGCTTTGTTCTCGGAGACGAAAAGAAGGCCAATGTCAAAGTCATCGAGTCGATTCCAGCCGTCAAAGGGACCTTTACAAATGCGGGTCAATTTCAGGTGATTATCGGGAATGACGTGCCGATCTTTTATAATGATTTTACAACCATTTCAGCCTATCTCGGTGTTACAGAACCAGCCCTCTTTGGGGTCAATGTCAAATACATCTATCCATTTGTAGCTGGGATGATCGGTTCAGCCCTTGCCGGCATGTTGTCCGTTACATTTAATGTAACGGCGGCTTCTATCGGTATCGGTGGTTTGCCGGGTATCCTCTCTATTCAACCTCAATACATGCTGCCGTTTGCAGGAACCATGCTAGTTGCTATTGTTGTACCAATGCTCTTGACTTTCTTCTTCCGCAAGGTCGGTCTCTTTACAAAGACAGAGGATGATACAGCCTTGCAGGCAGAATTCGTTGCCCAAGAAGAGGCAGAATTTGTCAGTCATGAACCAGTAACCCTTGCCCCAGTAGAAATTGTCAGCCCACTTACTGGTCAAGTGAAAGAATTGAGTCAAGCAACAGATCCTGTTTTTGCATCAGGTGTCATGGGACAAGGTCTAGTCATTGAACCAAGCCAAGGTGAGTTGACTTCTCCAGTCAATGGGACAGTGACGGTTCTTTTCCCTACCAAGCATGCCATTGGTATTGTCTCTGATGAGGGGGTGGAATTGCTCATCCACGTCGGTATGGATACAGTAGGTCTTGATGGCAAAGGTTTTGAAAGTCTTGTAGCCCAAGGAGACCACGTCACAATAGGTCAGAAATTGATTCGTTTTGATATGGATGTCATTAAGGCTGCGGGTCTGGTAACAGAAACTCCTGTTATCATCACCAACCAAGATGCTTATACAGCGACTATCACTGGAACTTATCCAACAACTATCCAAGCTGGAGAAGCTCTCATGGTCGCTACACGAATCTAATACTCTTAGAAAATCTCTTCAAACCACGTCAGCTTTATCTGCGACCTCAAAGCGGTGCTTTGAGCAACCTGCGGCTAGCTTCCTAGTTTGCTCTTTGATTTTCATTGAGTATAATTGAAATAAAACAAACAGGGAAGGAACACGGGTTCCTCCCTTTTATCAGAAAAGGAGAAACAGATGGCACTTGATAAAAGAAAAGTAGTCTATCAAATCTATCCAAAATCATACAAAGACACCACTGGAAATGGTATTGGGGATTTCCGTGGGATTATCGAAAAAATCCCCTATCTAGCCAAACTGGGAGTGGATATGGTCTGGCTCAATCCATTCTATCCAAGCCCCCAACGGGATAATGGTTACGATATTTCAGATTATATGGCAGTGGATCCTCTTTTTGGTGATATGGCTGATTTTGAGGAGATGGTCCGTGTCGGTAAAGAGCACAAGATTGACTTTATGCTGGACATGGTGCTCAATCATTGCTCGACAGAACACGAATGGTTTCAGAAAGCCCTAGCTGGCGACCAGTACTACCAAGACTTTTTCTTCATCCAAGACCAACCAACAGACTGGCAGTCTAAGTTTGGCGGCTCTGCCTGGGCACCTTTCGGGGATACAGGGAAATACTATCTTCACCTCTTTGATGAGACCCAGGCTGACCTTAATTGGCGAAATCCCAATGTCCGCAAGGAGCTTTTCAAGATAGTTAATTTCTGGCGTGACAAGGGAGTCAAAGGTTTCCGATTTGATGTGATCAATTTGATCGGCAAGGATGAGGTCTTAGTGGATTGCCCAGAAAATGAAGGCAAGCCAGCTTACACAGACAAGCCCATCGTTCATGACTATTTGCGCATGATGAATCAAGCCACTTTTGGATCAGATGATAGTTTTATGACTGTTGGAGAAATGTCTTCTACCACCATGGGAAACTGTGTCCTCTATTCGTCACCTGACCGTCAGGAATTATCCATGACCTTTAATTTCCATCATCTCAAGGTGGACTACAAGGATGGACAAAAGTGGACCTTGGCGCCCTTTGATTTTGAAGAATTGAAAAATCTCTACCATAGCTGGGGCAAGGAGATGAGTGATAAAAACGGCTGGAGCGCCCTCTTTTGGAACAATCACGACCAACCACGAGCCTTGAATCGTTTTGTCGATATTCAACATTTCCGCAATGAAGGGGCGACTATGCTGGCTGCCAGCATTCACCTGTCACGTGGGACACCTTATATCTACATGGGCGAGGAAATTGGCATGGTTGACCCTGACTATGATTCCATGGCAGACTATGTGGATGTCGAGTCCATCAATGCTTATCAGATGCTCTTAAAAGAAGGGAAAAGTGAACAAGAAGCCTTCCAGATTATTCAGGCTAAGTCACGAGATAATTCACGCATTCCCATGCAGTGGGATGCTTCAGAAAATGCTGGTTTCTCAAAAGGGACTCCATGGCTGAAGGCAGGAAAATCCTACCCTCACATCAACGTAGAAAATGACATCCAAGGCCCAATTTTCACCTTCTATCAAGACTTGATTCGACTGCGTAAGGAAATGCCGATCATTTCAGAAGGAAGCTACAAACCGGCCTTTGAAGATAGTAAGCAAGTCTATGCCTTTGAACGTCAGTATGAGGATGAAACATTACTGGTCCTCAATAACTTTTATGCCACAGAAGTAGAAATTGACTTGCCAGTAGCCTACCAAAATGGACAGATTCTGATTTCAAACTATGAAGATGTAGAAGTATCAGAAAAAATTCTTCTGAAACCGTATCATAGCCTAGCACTATATTTAAAAAGTAAATAAACGATTTTAGCGCAAGGCTCACAAAAAAACAAGCTTCTATATGAAGTTTGTTTTTTATTTTGCAGAAGTATATATTAAATGTTTATAACAGGATAGAGTTAACTGACTCAAATAAAGAGGAATGATTGTCAACTTAAAAAGTAAATAATTAAATAATATACCGTTTTTTAAAACTCGTCTTTAAAATGTAAAAAAAAGTAAAAAGATTGTCAAGAAGAACCATTTATAAAAATGTCCGCCTTGAAAGATTCCCGTTTTTATGAGGATTTTTAGAAAAAAATAAATGACAATTTAATGACAATTTCTTTGATTTTCAAATAAATACGCTATATTTAATACTTGACGTCTTTCTTGATAAAGGTAAACATGATAAAATAATTTAGTCATTTTTCCTAATGATAAAAATTAAAGGAGAATATTTTATGTTTAAAAAAATGCTCAGTGCATTTTCAATAAGTGCAGTTGCTCTTTCGATTTTCTTTACGAAAGGTGTTAAAGCGGATCAAGTGCGTGAAAACTCAACGCCTTCAGGAGAGAACACGAGTTCTCAAAGAGAAGAAAAACAATCACCTGTTTCTAACGTTACACAAGGTGAAGTAGATGCAGCAAAAGCAGACTTTGATCGTGTAAATCGAGTAGTGTCGGAAGCTCAAAGGAATGTAGAGGAGGCTAGACAATCCACAGCTACAGCCAAAGATGAACTGAAGATAGCTCAGCAGAATGTTGATGTAGCAAAAGAGGCTGTAGAATCTGCGCCTACTGCATTAAAAGAAGCGCAATCAGACCTAGCGACCAAGTTGGATGAAGAAAAAAAAGCAGAAGCCAATCTGGTAAGCAGCAAGACTGAGCTTGAAGAAGCACAGTCGCAAGTGGATCGTCAAGCTCAATCCTTAGCCGCTGCAAAAGAGAAGGAAAAAGGGGAAGCTGAAAAAGCAACCCAAGCTCAACAAGATGTTGATGTTGCACAGTCAACATTGACAGAGTCAACATCTGATGCGGTTACAAACCTTGAACAAGCAAAAACGAAAGTCGCTGCCAGTCAAACCGCGGTTGATAAAGCTCAACAAGGTGTAGAAAAGGCCAATCAATCAGATGAAGAACGTCAGAAGAAATTAGCTGAAGCGACTGCTAATAAGAGTAAGGCTGATGATGCAGTATTAACAAGTAAGCAAGCATTTGATGATGCTAGTGCAAAAGCAGAAAAGACTCAGTCAGCCCTTGAATCAGCAAAAGCTACATTGAGTGCAGCTAAGTATACAGGTGCTTCAGTTACATCTAATACTGAGAATACGTTCTATATGACTCCAGAATATATTGCTGCTTTAAAACAGTTGGCAGATCCAAATACTCCGCAGTCACAGATTAGTCAGATTGAAGCTACCTTGACAGCTGTAAATGATAAGGCTAAATCTTTTAACAATTATGTAGCAGACCCAAATGATAGTAAAACGCTGATAGATACAAATAATATTCCTTATGATGTCCGTTTGGAAATATCTCAGTTTACAGCAGAATTGATTAACCAAATTCGTTCGCAGATGGGGACGGGAGAAGTAGTTGTTACTCCTTCGGCACTTGAATTTGCGGATAAAGTAGCACGTGAATATAAAAATGATAATTGGTCTTGGGATTTGATGAATCGTTACCATCATGACTCATGGGGTATTAACCGAGTTGCGCGTGAGTATGGACTGGTTACAACTAGTTCTGAACAAGAACAAGAAGGGATTCAATATTACGAAAATGCATATATCTGGAAAGCAAACACTTCTCAAATGAGTGTGGCAGATATGAAACGTGATATTTATTTTTCATTAGTTGAATTCATGTATAATGGCTATGAGTGGGTGCATGCTAAATCTATTTCTGGTTTGAATACAGGAAGTCAAAAGAATTATCTAGGCGTTGATTTTTCAATGGAGAACGATATTACAGTATCTCATTTCACGATGGTTTCGGAAGATCAGGTGAAATATGCTAGTAAAAACAATTTTGATGCGACGCCAATTGGTGGAAAATCTGGGGAAGCAAATCAAGAAAAGCTTGAACAAGCTCAGACAGCCTTTGATGTAGCTCAGGCTGCAAATAATCAAGCTCAAGCAGATAAGGAAAATGCAAAAACAGCTTATGAACAAGCTCAGTTAGTAGCCACTCAAGCTCAAACAGCCTTTGATGAAGCAGCGCAAACACCTCTTGGGCTTGAACAAGCTAAACAAGCTTTAGAAGAATCTAAAAATCAGTTAGAAGCTGATCAAGAGGCCTTGAGGTTAGCTCAAACAATTGCTAATAACGTTGAAAGGGAAAAAGATGATAAAGTGAAGGCTTTATCAAAAGCTAGGGATGCCCTGTCTACTGCGCAAAAGAACTTGACTGCTGCACAAGCCGATGTTTCCAAAGAAGAAGCTTTGCTTAAAGATGCTAATAGTACGCTTGCTGATGCTATTGAAAAAAGGGACACTGCTCAGGAACAACTCGTCAAAGCTCAAACAGCAGTGATAGAAGCAAAGAGTAAAGTGTCGAATTTGGTTCAAGCTGAAGAACAACTTTCCAAAGCTGAAGAGGTGCTAGAAGCAGCTGAACAAAAGGTGAAAGCAAAGGAAGCAGCGCAACTTGCGGCAATTGAGCAGTTGAGCAACTTGCAAACGGCACAAGCTACTACTCAAGTGAACTACAACCGTTTAGCGACTAAACTGAAAATGCAAGAAAAACAGCAGGCGGATTATTACTATAGAGAAATTCTAGATCAGACGGAGATGGATCTTGCTAAACAGGATCAACGACTTCAGACAAATTCTGAGCCACCTACTCCAAAAAGTTCTCAAATTCTTTTAAACACTCCAAAACAAGTGCAAGATATTAAACAGATATCAACAGAGAAGAGCGCGAAGGAGTTATCAATGATTTCTAATGCAGGTCATCTTCCTAGCACTGGTTCAAGAATTTCCTTATGGATTCAGCTGAGTGGAATCGTTCTGATTTACACTAGTTTCAGATTGTTAATCTGGGAAAAGAAAGATAGACAGTAAAGAGACGGTATCTGCTATAACTGTTTCGGATGATAGACAAACACAGCTTTGTGTTTGTCTATTTTTATAAGATGATAGCATTAGCAAATCGCGTAAAATAGAAGCTTTCTTCAAAACACAGGGTGGAAAAATAACGAATATCAACAGGGAATCTAAACTAGTCAGGAAAGCCACTTTGTGGTATAATATAGAAGACTCAAAAAGAAACAGGAGAAAAAGAATGGATTTACTTTTAGCAATTATCTTGATTGTGTTAGCTTTTCTAGGAGGAGCTCTTGGAGGGATGTACTTGGTTCGTAAGCAAATCGAAAAAGAATTTGCGGACAACCCACGTTTGAACGCTGAGGCAGTTCGTGCTCTCTTGAGTGCAAATGGTCAAAAACCAAGCGAAGCCAAGGTACAACAAGTTTACCACCAAATCATCCGTCAACAAAAAGCAGCCCTTGCTAACAATAAAAAGAAATAAATAGGAAAAGTCTGGGATGAAAGTTCCAGACTTCTCACTATGTTCAATAGTTCTCAAGGATAAGACTTTTTCCTTGCATTCTATTGATATTTGATTATGATTAAGAGAGAGGCAGTTGCCATTCTATCAAGCTGTCTATCCGTTCATTTAGGACGAGTAATTATGATGAACTATCAATCAGAAAAAAGACTAGAAAGAAGACTGTATGGATAATCGACCAATTGGTTTTTTGGATTCGGGTGTCGGGGGCTTAACCGTTGTTCGTGAGCTCATGCGCCAGCTTCCCCATGAAGAAATCGTCTATATTGGAGATTCGGCACGGGCACCCTATGGGCCCCGTCCTGCTGAGCAAATCCGTGAATATACTTGGCAGTTGGTCAACTTTCTCTTGACCAAGGATGTCAAAATGATTGTCATTGCTTGTAATACTGCGACTGCGGTCGTCTGGGAAGAAATCAAGGCCCAACTAGACATTCCCGTCCTAGGCGTGATTTTGCCAGGAGCTTCGGCAGCTATCAAGTCCAGTCAAGGCGGGAAAATCGGGGTGATTGGAACACCCATGACGGTCCAATCAGACATCTACCGTCAGAAAATCCATGATCTAGATCCGGACTTACAGGTGGAAAGTTTGGCCTGTCCCAAGTTTGCCCCTTTAGTCGAGTCTGGTGCCTTATCAACCAGTGTAACCAAGAAAGTAGTTTATGAAACCCTGCGTCCCTTGGTCGGAAAAGTGGATAGCCTGATTCTAGGTTGTACTCATTATCCGCTCCTTCGTCCTATCATCCAGAATGTCATGGGGCCCAAGGTTCAGCTCATCGATAGTGGGGCAGAGTGTGTACGGGATATCTCGGTTTTGCTGAACTATTTTGAAATCAATCGTGGACGCGATGCCGGACCACTCCATCACCGTTTTTACACAACAGCCAATAGCCAAAGTTTTGCCCAGATTGGAGCAGAATGGTTGGAAAAAGAGATTTATGTGGAGCATGTAACTTTATGACAAACAAAATTTATGAATACAAGGATGACCAGGACTGGTATGTCGGTGTCTGGGATGTCTATGGAGGCATCTACAGCCTCATCAAAGATCCGCTTGAGCTTGATTTTATGGATTTGGCGCGGATTTTTCGTGATGAGGAAAATGGCTTTCCAATTACGATAACGGTGATGCGCTGGTCTTCTAACTTTCGTCTGCTCTCCTTTATCGTTGAGATTTTAAATGCAGAAGCAGGCCGTAATCTAGAAGTTATCCAACGTCAGGGGGCTCTGCTCTTGGTTGAAAATGGGCAACTCCTGCATGTAGAATTGCCTAAAGAAGGAGTCGATGTAGAAGCCTTCTTTGAAACTAGCAAGGTTAGAGAAACTCTGCTCATTGCGACTCGTAACGAAGGCAAGACCAAGGAATTCCGAGCTATCTTTGACAAGTTAGGCTATGATGTGGAAAATCTCAATGACTATCCAGATCTGCCTGAAGTAGCTGAAACAGGTATGACTTTTGAAGAAAATGCTCGACTTAAAGCAGAAACTATTTCCCAATTAACAGGCAAGATGGTGCTAGCAGATGACTCAGGTCTCAAAGTCGATGTCCTCGGCGGTTTGCCAGGAGTCTGGTCAGCCCGTTTTGCAGGTGTGGGAGCAACCGACCGTGAAAATAATGCCAAGCTCTTGCACGAATTGGCCATGGTCTTTGATCTCAAGGACCGTTCGGCTCAGTTCCACACAACCCTAGTTGTAGCCAGTCCAAACAAAGAAAGTTTGGTGGTTGAAGCTGACTGGTCAGGCTACATTAATTTTGAACCTAAGGGGGAGAATGGCTTTGGCTATGACCCACTCTTCCTTGTAGGAGAGACAGGTAAATCATCAGCAGAATTAACCCTTGAAGAAAAAAATAGCCAATCTCACCGCGCCTTAGCCGTTAAGAAACTTTTGGAGGTATTTCCATCATGGCAAAGCAAACCATCATTGTAATGAGTGACTCCCATGGCGATAGCTTGATTGTCGAAGAAATCCGTGACCGCTATCTAGGGAAAGTTGATGCCATTTTTCACGATGGTGACTCTGAACTCCGTCCAGACTCTCCGCTCTGGGAAGGCATCCATGTCGTCAAAGGAAATATGGACTTTTATGCTGGCTACCCAGAACGTTTGGTAACTCAACTTGGTCCGACCAAGATCATCCAGACGCATGGACACTTGTTTGATATCAATTTCAACTTTCAAAAGTTGGACTACTGGGCTCAGGAAGAAGAAGCGGACATCTGTCTTTATGGTCACTTACATGTGCCAAATGCTTGGATGGAAGGCAAAACACTCTTTTTAAATCCAGGCTCCATCAGCCAACCACGAGGGACTATCAGAGAATGTCTCTATGCTCGAGTGGAGATTGATGACAGCTATTTTAAAGTAGACTTTTTGACACGTGACCATGAGGTTTATCCAGGCTTGTCCAAGGAGTTTGCTCGATGATTGCCAAGGAATTTGAAGCATTTTTATTGGAGCAGGAAGAGACTTTTCTTACCCCTGCTGAGAATCTAGCAGCTTTGATTGATACCCACAATGCCGACCATGCAATTTTGGTGCTGAGTCAAATCACCTATACCCGTATCCCTGTTGTGACCTTTGACAAACGCTTTGTTGGAACCATTGGGCTGAGAGACATTTTGGCTTATCAAATGGAGCAAGGTTTGACAGATGAACAGATGGCAACGACAGATATCGTCAATATGACTAAGACAGATGTGGCAGTTGTCGCTCCAGACTATAACATCACAGAAGTCCTCCATAAACTGGTGGATGAACCCTTCTTGCCAGTGGTAGATGATGAAGGGATTTTTCAAGGAATTATTACGCGCAAGTCTATCCTCAAGGCCGTTAATGCCCTCTTGCATGACTTTAGTAAGGAATATGAGATTCGATGCAAATGAGAGATAGGATTTCAGACTTTTTAGAGGGAAAGCAGGGTTTGTCTGCCAATTCCAAGCAATCCTATAAGTATGATTTGGAGCAATTTTTAGATATTGTAGGTGAGCGGATCTCTGAGACTAGTCTCAAGATTTACCAAGGCCAGCTAGTCAATCTAAAAATCAGCGCCCAGAAGCGAAAACTTTCGGCCTGTAACCAATTTCTCTACTTTCTCTATCGAAAAGGAGAGGTGGACAGTTTTTACCGTCTGGAATTAGTCAAGCAAGCTGAAAAGAAGATTGAAAAACCAGAAATTCTAGACCTAGACTCTTTTTGGCAGGAAAGTAATTATCCAGAAGGACGCTTGCTGGCGCTTCTTATCTTGGAGCTAGGGCTCTTGCCGAGTGAGATTTTAACCCTCAAGGTTGCAGATATCAATCTGGATTTTCAGGTGTTGCGAATTAACAAGGCTTCCCAACAGAGGATTGTCACCATACCCACGACCTTGATTCCAGAGCTAGAACCCTTGATGGGGCAGACCTATCTCTTTGAAAGGGCAGGGAAAGCCTATTCTCGTCAGTGGGCCTTTCGTCAGCTGGAGTCCTTTGTCAAGGAGAAGGGGTTCCCAACCTTATCCGCTCAAGCCTTGCGGGAACAGTTCATTCTAAGACAGATAGAAAACAAAGTCGATTTGTACGAAATTGCAAAAAAATTAGGATTAAAAACAGTCCTGACCTTAGAAAAATATAGATAATGGATATTAAATTAAAAGATTTTGAAGGGCCCTTGGACCTGCTCTTGCACTTGGTTTCTAAGTACCAGATGGATATTTACGATGTGCCCATTACAGAAGTTATCGAACAGTATCTAGCCTATGTCTCAACTCTGCAGGCCATGCGTCTGGAAGTGACGGGCGAATATATGGTCATGGCTAGTCAGCTGATGCTGATCAAGAGTCGCAAGCTCTTGCCAAAGGTAGCAGAAGTGACAGACTTGGAGGATGACCTGGAGCAGGATCTTCTCTCCCAAATCGAAGAATACCGCAAGTTCAAACTCCTGGGTGAGCACTTGGAGGCTAAGCACCAAGATCGGGCCCAGTACTACTCCAAAGCGCCAACAGAGTTGATTTACGAGGATGCAGAGCTTGTACATGACAAGACGACCATTGACCTCTTTTTGGCTTTTTCAAATATCCTAGCCAAGAAAAAAGAGGAGTTCGCACAGAATCACACAACCATCCTGCGGGATGAGTATAAGATTGAGGACATGATGGTCATTGTAAAAGAGTCCTTGACTGGACGAGACCAGTTGCGCTTGCAGGATTTGTTCAAGGAAGCCCAGAATGTCCAAGAGGTTATCACCCTCTTTTTGGCAACCCTAGAGTTAATCAAAACTCAGGAACTTATTCTCGTGCAAGAGGAGAGTTTCGGAGATATCTATCTTATGGAAAAGAAGGAAGAAAGTCAAGAGGCACAAAGCTAGACTTTATAGAGAGGAAAGATGAGTACTTTAGCAGAAATAGAAGCGCTCTTGTTTGTAGCAGGTGAAGATGGGATTCGAGTCCGTCAGTTGGCTGAACTCCTCTCACTTCCACCGACAGGCATCCAACAGAGTTTAGAAAAATTAGCCCAGAAGTATGAAAAAGACCAAGATTCGAGCTTGTCCCTGATCGAGACAGGTGGTGCTTACAGATTGGTCACCAAGCCTCAATTTGCAGAGATTTTGAAGGAATACTCCAAGGCGCCTATCAACCAGAGTTTGTCTCGGGCTGCTCTTGAGACCTTGTCCATCATTGCCTACAAGCAACCGATTACCCGAATTGAGATTGATGCTATTCGTGGGGTTAACTCGAGTGGAGCCTTGGCAAAGTTGCAGGCTTTTGATTTGATAAAGGAAGACGGGAAAAAAGAAGTGTTGGGCCGCCCAAACCTTTATGTGACTACGGATTATTTCCTAGATTACATGGGAATTAACCATTTGGAAGAACTGCCAGTGATTGATGAGCTTGAGATTCAAGCCCAAGAAAGCCAATTATTTGGTGAAAGGATAGAAGAAGATGAGAATCAATAAGTATATTGCCCACGCAGGTGTGGCCAGTAGGAGAAAAGCAGAAGAGTTGATCAAGCAAGGCTTGGTAACCATCAACGGACAGGTAGTGCGTGAACTCGCAACGACCATCAAGTCAGGCGACAAGGTCGAAGTTGAAGGTCAACCTATCTACAACGAAGAAAAGGTCTACTATCTGCTTAATAAACCACGTGGAGTGATTTCCAGTGTGACAGATGACAAGGGCCGCAAGACTGTTGTGGATCTCTTGCCCAATGTCAAAGAACGCATTTACCCGGTTGGACGTTTGGACTGGGATACATCAGGTGTCTTGATTTTGACCAATGATGGGGACTTTACGGATGAGATGATTCACCCCCGTAATGAGATTGATAAGGTCTATGTCGCGCGTGTTAAAGGTGTGGCCAATAAGGATAATCTCCGCCCCTTGACTCGTGGTCTTGAGATTGATGGCAAGAAAACCAAGCCAGCTGTATATGAGATTCTCAAAGTGGATCCAGTCAAAAATCGCTCAGTAGTGCAGTTGACTATCCATGAAGGACGCAACCATCAGGTTAAAAAGATGTTTGAAGCCGTCGGTCTTCAAGTAGATAAGTTGTCTCGGACACGTTTTGGACACTTAGACTTGACAGGTCTTCGTCCGGGTGAAGCTCGTCGCCTTAATAAAAAAGAAATCAGCCAACTACACACCATGGCTGTAACCAAGAAATAATGAAACGAATCTTAATAGCGCCAGTACGCTTTTACCAACGTTTTATCTCACCAGCCTTTCCACCCTCTTGTCGCTTTGAGCCGACTTGTTCCAACTACATGATTCAGGCTATTGAAAAACATGGCTTCAAGGGTGTTTTGATGGGCTTGGCTCGAATTTTCCGATGCCATCCTTGGTCGCCAATAGGAAAAGATCCCGTCCCAGACCACTTTTCCCTCAAACGAAATCAAGAAGAAAAATAACCCAACATCACCTGATGTTGGGTTTTATCTCTTATTTCAAAGCTTTTTGAGCGTCTTCAATCATGAGTTTTGTTGATTCAAGACCGCCTCCACTTAGATACCATAGGTCTGGTGTTAGTTGGATAATCTTGCCATTTTTAGCAGCAGGAGTTTCAGCGATGAGGGCATTTTCTAGGACGCCATCGTTGCTAGAGTTGTCCCCGCCGATGGCAAGGGTACGGTTGATGACAAAGAGGATGTCAGGATTAATTTCTTTGACACTTTCAAAGCTGACTTCCTGTCCGTGGCGAGAGTCTTCAAATTGAGTATCAGTTGGTTTGAATTTCAAGGTTTGATACAAGAAAGAGAAACGAGATTGGGCACCAAAGGCAGCCATTTTTCCTTCATTGAGGAGGATAGCAAGGGCTTTTTTGTCAGAACTTTCGTTTTTAGTAGCGACTTCTTGGATGCTCTTGTCTAGGTTGGCTAATTCTTCATTGACTTTCTGTGTACCAGTTTCACCAAAGGCGCTTGCTAGAGATTCGATGTTGGTCTTGGTAGAAGTCCAGTAGTCGTCCTTACTTGCTTGGAAGAGAACGGTTGGCGCGATTTCTTTGAACTTGTCTACGAATTTTTGGGTACGTGGTGAAGCGATAATCAAATCTGGCTCAAGAGCAGCAATGGCTTCTAGGTCTGGCTCAACCATGGAACCCACATTGTTGACATTTCCTGCAAGATCTTTTAGGTAGGTCGGAACAGTTTTTGTAGGCATTCCGACGATATTCTTTTCAAAACCTAAAGCGCGAATAGTATCCGCAGCACCGAGGTCAAAGGTCACAATCTTTTCAGGAACCTTTGAAAGTTTGACCTCATCTAGTGAACTTTTAATGGTTATCTCTGTTGGAGCAGAGCTACTTGTCTCTGTCTGGCTAGTGCTTGAGTTTGTATTTGTACTACATGCACCAAGTAAGAGCAAGAAGCTGGCAGCTAGGGCAGTGAGATAAAGTTTAAGGGATGTTTTCATGATTTCTCCTTTTTAAAATGTGATAACGATGTAGGGGGGCTCTTAGATAGGCTTGTTAGCTAAGAGACAGAGGCTTTTCTAACATGAGTTCAGAATAGCTAGCTATAGATACAGATCTTTTTGCCATTGATATCAGCCAGCGTGATGGGAATCTCATAAAGTTGACTGAGCAGTTCGGCTTGCATGATTTGAGCAGTCGTTCCCTTGCAAAAGACTTGACCGTCCTTGAAGGCAACAATTTCATCCGCATATTGGCTAGCCATGTTGATATCGTGGAGGACGATGATAATGGTTTTGCCAAGTTCCTCCACCAGTCGCCGAAGGATCTGCATCATGCTGACACTTTGCTTGATATCAAGGTTGTTGAGCGGTTCGTCTAGCAAGATAAAGTCTGTATCCTGGGCCAGTACCATAGCGATAAAGACACGTTGCAACTGTCCGCCAGACAGACTATCGATGTAGCGGTCTTTTAGGTTGGTCAGTTCTAGATAGTCTAGAGTTTCTCGGATTTTTTCCCAGTCTTCCGCTCTCAGTCTACCTCGACTGTAGGGAAAACGTCCAAAGCTGACCAATTCTTCTACAGTCAATTTGGCTTGGTAATTGATCTTCTGCTTTAGGATAGTGAGCTCTTTGGCTAGTTCTTGCGAATTCCAACTCTCAATTTCACGCCCTTTGATACTGAGGATTCCCTGATCTTTCTTGGTCAGTCTGCTCATGATGGAGAGAAGGGTTGATTTTCCAGCACCATTTGGACCAATAAAAGCTGTCAGTTTCTGAGGACTGACTTCAAGGGAAATGTCTTGCAAAATATCCTGTTTTTGAATGGATTTGTCAATGTTTTCCAGTTTCACTGATGCGCCCTCCTGTAAAGTAAGATAAAGAATAAGAGACCACCCACACTCTCGATGATCATGCTGATGCGAATTTCCAGCGCAAAGACTCGTTCGATGAGGGCTTGCCCCAAGGTCAAACTAATAAATCCAATCAGAATGGCCACGATAAAGAGCAACTTGTGCCGATAATCTTTGACGATTAGGTAGGTCAGATTGGCCAGCATAAAGCCGAAGAAAGCCATAGGTCCTACCAAGGCAGTGGCTGTTGAGGTCAAGAGCACGATACCCCAGAGGAGTTCTCTCTGTTCTTTTTCAACATCCAGTCCCAGTATCTGAGCCGTTTCTCTTTGCAGGTGCAAGACATCCAGAATAACTGCTTTTCGAAAGAAAAAGATTGTCAAAGCGAGGATGATCAGAGAACCGATGGCTAGGATGGAAGTGTTGAGATGCTGAAAGGAGGCAAAGAGACTGTTCTGCAGTTTATCGTATTCATTTGGATCCATCAGAACTTGTAGGAAGGTACTGATATTTCGAAAGAGACTTCCGAGGGCTAGGCAGATTAGCAGAATGAAAACCAAATTTTGCTTCATCAGAGTCTTCAAGTAACCTTGTAAGGCGAGAAAAAAGAGGGATTGAAGCAGAAGCAAGACTAGAAATTCTAAGACAGGAGACTTTCCAAGCTGTAGAAATTTGCTTTCAAATATCAGTAGTAGGGTTTGTAGCAAGACATAGAAGGCTTCGATTCCCAAAATACTTGGCGTCAGAAAGCGATTTTCCGTCAGGGTTTGAAAACTAATGGTCGAAATCCCTGTCGCGATGGCTACCAAGAGATAAACGATGATTTTTTGGGAACGTAGCTTCCAGGCAAAGGCAGACAGGTTAGTGATGGGCCAAAAGTAAAGGAGACAAGCTCCGATGGCCAGAATAATGAGAAGGCAGAAGAGCTTGGTATGTTTGCTTTTAAACTGCATCTTTTTGTCCCCCTCTCCATAGAAGTAGGATAAAGACGAGACTACCGATGATTCCTAGAATGAGACTGACAGACAGCTCATAGGGCCGAATCAAGACTCGAGAGAGGATGTCACAGGCCAGAACTAGATTGGCACCGACCAGAGCAACGATGAGTTTGGTTTGGCTCAGATTATCTCCATAGCGCTTGCGGACAAGATTGGGAACGATGACCCCGAGAAATGGCAAGGCACCCACGGTAATCATGGTGACACTTGTCGTTAGCGCCACTAGAAAGAGGGCCAGCTTTTCAAGTAGGGAGTAAGAAATCCCCAAACTCTCACTGGTTTCCTTGCCCAGATTCATGATGGTGAAGGTTTGGGATAATTTCCAAACGGCTATCAGGATAATGAGGCCTAAGAAGAGCCACTCATACTGATGGGTCTGAATCATGGAGAAGGAGCCCTGGGTCCAAGCAGTCATACTCTGAACCAGATTGAAACGATAGGCGATAACTTCTGTGATAGAACCGATAATCCCACTATAGATGATCCCGATCAAGGGCAACATCCACCTTTCCTTTACAGAAAAAATAGTCATAAAGGCTAGGAAGAAGAGGGTAAATAAGATGGATGAGCCAAAAGCAAAGAGCATCTTTTGGGTCAGACTCGCAGACGGAAAGACAAAGAGACTCAACACCATTCCCAGTTTGGCAGCTTCTGTCGTTCCTACTGTACTCGGAGCAGCAAACTGGTTTTGAGTAATGGTCTGCATGAGGAGTCCTGCCATGCTCATACTGGAGGCTGCAAGGAGAATGCTGATAGTTCTTGGAAGACGCGACTCTTGAAAGAGAAGCCAAGTCTGTTGGTCAAAAGTAAAGAATTTTTCCCAAGAAAAATCACTGGTTCCAATACTAATGGAGAGAAAGACCAGGAGTAGAAGTAAGCCTGTTAAAATATGAGAGAGTTTCATGCCCCGTCCTTTCATGTAGATTTGGTATAAAAATACCCTTGGAGATAATGTAACACGATTTTTTTAATCTGTCAATAAATTTTCTGACAATTTAATGTAAAAAAAGAAAAATTCCTGAAATAATATCTCACACTCTCTTTTATTGGAAAACTGAGTAAAAACTAATCCAATTTTCCACTATCCTTCTCCTATAAAAAGTGGTAAAATGGAGGACAGAAAGAAGGAACTGATATGACAACATTATTTTCAAAAATCAAAGAAGTAACAGAGCTTGCTGCGATCTCAGGCCACGAAGCGCCTGTCCGGACTTATCTTCGTGAAAAGTTGACACCGCACGTGGATGAAGTAGTGACAGATGGCTTAGGTGGTATTTTCGGTATCAAGCATTCAGAAGCTACGGATGCACCCCGTGTTTTGGTCGCATCTCACATGGACGAAGTTGGTTTTATGGTCAGCGAGATTAAGCCAGATGGTACCTTCCGTGTCGTTGAAATCGGTGGCTGGAATCCTATGGTGGTCAGCAGCCAACGCTTTAAACTCTTTACTCGTGACGGTCGTGAAATTCCTGTGATCTCAGGTTCTGTCCCTCCACATTTGACTCGTGGAACAGGTGGACCAACCATGCCAGCTATCTCTGATATCATTTTTGATGGTGGGTTTGCGGATAAGGCTGAGGCAGAAAGTTTTGGCATTCGTCCGGGTGACACCATTGTCCCTGATAGTTCCGCTATCTTGACAGCCAATGAAAAAAATATCATCTCAAAAGCTTGGGACAACCGCTACGGTGTCCTCATGGTAAGCGAGCTAGCTGAAGCCCTTTCAGGTCAAAAACTGGGCAATGAACTCTATCTGGGTTCTAACGTCCAAGAAGAAGTTGGCCTCCGTGGCGCTCATACTTCTACAACTAAGTTTGACCCAGAAGTTTTTCTGGCAGTTGACTGTTCACCTGCTGGTGATGTTTATGGTGGCCAAGGTAAGATTGGGGATGGAACCTTGATTCGTTTCTATGATCCAGGTCACTTGCTTCTCCCAGGTATGAAAGATTTCCTTTTGACAACGGCTGAAGAAGCTGGCATCAAGTACCAATATTACTGTGGAAAAGGTGGAACGGACGCTGGAGCAGCTCATCTGAAAAATGGTGGTGTCCCATCTACAACTATCGGTGTTTGTGCCCGTTATATCCATTCTCACCAAACCCTCTACGCGATGGATGACTTCCTAGAAGCCCAAGCCTTCTTGCAAGCCTTGGTGAAAAAATTGGATCGTTCAACGATTAATTTGATTAAACATTATTAAGCATAAGGGAGGTGATCAGGATGGCAGAACCAAACCTAGAAAGCCTTATAAGAGATCTCTACAACCATGCCCGTCAGGGCTTGAGTGAAGATTTAGTTGCTGCTCTCTTAGAGACTGCTAAAAAACTACCAACTACAAATGAGCGATTACTAGCAGTCCGACTCTCAGGACTGGTCACCCGTGAATTGCTCATCAATCCCAAACACCTAGCACCTGAATTGATCAACTTGGCGCGCTTTATCAAAAAAGAAGAAGCCAAGTATAGGGGCACTGCAGTTTCTGCTATCATGTTTGGAGAACTCTTTAAAAAGCTTTGATTCACAATGGAATCAAAGCATTTTTTATATGTTCCAAAAGAAATTCTTGATGAGGAGACAAAAAAGCCATCCCATTCAGGACAGCTTCTTGGTACTTATACTCAATGAAAATCAAAGAGCAAACTAGGAAACTAACCGCAGGCTGTACTTGAGTACGGCAAGGCGACGTTGACGTGTTTTGAAGAGATTTTCGAAGAGTATTAGATTTGTTCAGCAATGACCTTTTCAGCTAGGTTCATAGCATGGTCAGATACACGAGTGTAGTGGGAAATGATGTCTATAAAGTTGACTCCAGCTTGTGTAGAACACTCACCCTTGTTAAGGCGTTTGATATGGGTCTTTCTGAGAACACGTTCCATATTGTTGATTTCTTTATGGCGTTCAATCAGACTCTGAGCTTTTTCAATATCATTGTTTTCCACACTATCAAGGGCATCCTTGATAAAGTCAGTAGTTTTTTGATAGATATCCGCCAATTCCTGCAAAGCAGCTTCAGAGAACTGAACATTCTTACGTTGGAGGTAGTCTGTTAGGTTGAGCAAGCCTTCTGCGTGGTCCCCAATCCGTTCCAAATCACGAGATGAATCCAGAATGTTGGTCAAGACTTCGCTTTCCTTTTGGCTCAAGGATTCGCTTGAGAGTCTGATGAGGTAACGAGTGAGTTTTTCATCGATGGTGTTGATGGCTTCCTCTGTCTTGTGCCCTTTTTCAGCTACCTTTTCATCCATACCGATGATATAGGTATAAGAAAGGTCAAAAGCTTTGGTTGAATAGTTCCCTAAGTGCAAAAGTTCTTTTTTGGCATTTCCTAGAGCGATAGAAGGAGATTGCTGGATAAGTTGCTCGTCGAGATAGAGGGGTTCGTACTTGACAACCTCGTCTTCACCAGGGATGAGCTTGGTTACAAAGTAGGCCAAGACTCCGATGAATGGAAATTGTACAATGGTGTTACTTACGTTAAAGGCACCGTGAGAGAAGGCAATTGTCATCTCAGGTGAGAGGTGAAGGAGTGCCTGGAAGTACTCGATCATAGCAGTAAAGGGGCCTAATAGGATTAAGCAAAGAATAGTTCCTAAAACGTTAAAGGTAACGTGGGTTGCCGCAACGCGCTTTGCAGAGACATTGGCTCCAGCTGCTGCGATGATCACGGTTAGGGTTGTCCCGATATTATCTCCGAAAAGAACTGGTAGCGAACCTTTAAGGTCAAGAAACCCACCTGCATAGAGGCCTTGCAAAATCCCGATTGTAGCCGAGGAAGCCTGGATGAGGACGGTAATCACTGCACCGGCCACCACTCCTAAAATGGGGTTTTGTCCCAAGGTGACCATATACTCCTTGAATTGTGGTAAATCTTTAAGTGGGCTCATACCGGCACTGATGAGGTTAAGGGCGTAGAAGATTCCCCCAACACCAAACAGGATGCGCCCGATATTGTTTGCTGTTCTGTTTTTTGTAAAGAAGAGGAACATGGTTCCAAGGAAAATCAAGGGCAAAGCATACTCACCAAGCTTGAAACCGATGATAAAGGAAGTAACAGTGGTTCCGATGTTGGCTCCCATGATAATTCCGATAGCCTGTCTAAGAGTGAGAAGACTAGCGCTGACCAGCCCAACCGTGATAACTGTAACCCCTGTACTTGACTGAATCAGGGCGGTCACGACAATCCCGACTAGAACACCTAAAAAGGGATTGCTAGTGTACTTGTCAATGTAAAAACGAAGGCGATCTCCAGCAGCTTGTTGCAAACCGTCTCCCATGGTCTTGATACTGTATAAAAACAGTCCTAGACCTCCTAAAAAGTGAAATAAAATTTCCTGCCAATTAATGGACATTTCTTTTTCCTCCGAAAAATAATAACGGAATTTCTCCTATTCTATTTTAAAGGATAAAAGTAAATCTCACAAGTGTTTAGCTGAAATTTTCATAAGAAACAAGAACTTTCTTTTAAAATGAGAGATAGATTTCCTTTAAGATAGATGATTTATAGGATTGTGTCCAAATTTTACTGATTATTATCCTAGTTATAGTTTTTATGTTAAATAGATTGACATCGCTTTCATATAGGATAAAATGAAGATGATCCTGTTCTGGTGGTGTGCACTGAGAACAGTTACTTTTTATCAAAAAGTAAAGCGCTTACTTTATATTTTATTAGGAGGATAAGATGAAAGATCTATTTTTTGAAAAACGTTGCCGTTACAGTATTCGTAAGCTGTCAATCGGAGCCTGTTCCTTGATGATTGGTTCAGCTCTATTTGTGAGTCCAGCTCTTGCCGAACAAGTCGCAGTCCCTGAAACAGCTGCAAATACGAGCGCCCAAGCTACAAGCGCTAGTGAAACAGCTAATCCAGATACTGTAGCCCTTGAAAAACAATTAGAGGAAACAGAGAACAAAGTAGCTGATCAACCAATTTCAGAAAGCACTCCAGCAATAACGGATCTGGTTAATGAAAAAGAAGAGGCAAAACCCGCTCCGACAGATAAAACTGAAAAACCTGCTCAACCAACTGAAAAAGAAGAAGTCAAACCAGAGGAAACTCCTCAAGTGGCTGAGAAGAAAGCCGACAAACCGACTCTAGCAGACGTTCCTAAAAATGAAGAAAAGAGTCTCCGACCAAAAGAAATCAAATTTGATACTTGGGAGGATTTGTTAAAATGGGAACCGGGTGCGCGTGAGGATGATCCTATTAACCGTTCCTCAGTTGAACTCGCCAAGCGCCACAGAGGCCAGTTGGTTAATGAAAAAGCAAGCAGAAGAGCCAAGGTTCAGGCGCTGGCAAATACCAACTCAAAGGCCAAAGACCACGCTTCTGTTGGTGGAGAAGAATTCAAGGCCTACGCTTTTGATTACTGGCAATACTTGGATTCAATGGTCTTCTGGGAAGGTCTAGTTCCAACTCCAGATGTCATTGATGCAGGCCACCGCAACGGAGTTCCCGTTTATGGAACCCTCTTTTTCAACTGGTCAAATAGCATTGCCGACCAAGAGAAATTTGCAGCTGCCTTGAAACAAGATGCAGATGGCACCTTCCCAATTGCACGCAAACTCGTTGATCTTGCTAAGTACTATGGCTTTGATGGCTATTTCATTAATCAGGAAACAACGGGGGAATTGGTAGCACCTCTTGGTGAAAAAATGCGCCAATTCATGCTCTATACAAAAGAATATGCAGCCAAAGTCAACCACCCAATCAAGTATGCTTGGTACGATGCCATGACCTACAAATACGGTCGTTACCACGAAGATGGTCTAGGTGATTACAACTACCAGTTCATGCAAAAAGAAGGAGACAAAGTTCCTGCGGACCAATTCTTTGCCAATTTCAACTGGAACAAGGAAAAGAATGACCACTCCGTAGAGATGGCCAAATGGCTAGAACGTAGCCAGTATGATGTCTTTGCAGGCTTGGAATTGCAACAAGGTGGTTCTTATAAGACCAAAGTCAAATGGGATGCCCTCTTAGATGAAAAAGGCAAGTTGCGTTTGTCACTTGGACTCTTTGCACCAGATACGATTACCAGTCTAGGAAAAACAGGCGAAGACTACCACAAGAATGAAGACATCTTCTTCACAGGCTACCAAGGAGATCCAACGGCTCAAAAACCAGCAGATAAAGAGTGGTATGGGATTGCCAATTTAGTTGCGGACCGCACACCAGCAGTTGGCCGAACCTTCACGACCTCCTTTAATACAGGTCATGGTAGAAAATGGTTTGTAGACGGTAAAGTTTCTAAGGATTCTGAGTGGAACTACCGTTCGGTTTCGGGTGTCTTGCCAACATGGCGCTGGTGGCAGACTTCAACGGGGGAAAAACTTCGTGCAGAATACGACTTTACAGATGCCTATAATGGAGGGAACTCCCTTAAATTCTCAGGTGATGTAGCTGGTAAGACGAACCAGGATGTGAATTTGTATTCTACCAAACTAGAAGTAACTGAGAAAACCAAACTTCGTGTTGCCCACAAGGGAGGAAAAGGCTCTAAAGTTTATATGGCCTTCTCTACGACTCCAGACTACAAATTTGAGGATGCAGTTGCATGGAAAGAACTGACTCTCTCTGATGACTGGAAGAATGAAGAATTTGACCTCAGCTCACTAGCAGGTAAAACCATCTATGCAGTCAAACTCTTCTTCGAGCATGAAGGAGCTGTAAAAGATTATCAGTTTAACCTAGGTCAATTAACCATTTCAGATAATCACCAAGCACCACAAGCGCCTACAGGCCTTTCTGTGGTGAAACAATCTCTTAAAAATGCCCAAGAAGCTGAAGCAGTGGTCCAATTTGCTGGTAACCAAGATGCGGATTTCTATGAAGTCTACGAAAAAGACGGTGATAACTGGCGTTTGTTGACAGGTTCATCTGCTTCAACCATCTACTTGCCAAAAATTAGCCGTTCTGCTAATGCGACTGGTAGGACTCAGGAACTGAAAGTCGTTGCAGTTGGTAAAAATGGCCTCCGTTCTGAGGCTGCAACTGCGTCATTCAACTGGGGGATGACAGTTCAGGATACAACTCTCCCAAGACCTTTGGCTGAAAATATTGTTCCAGGTGCAAAGGTTATCGGTAGCACTTTCCCAAATACTGAAGGCGGGGAAGGCATCGAAGGCATGTTGAACGGTACGATTACAAGTCTGTCAGATAAGTGGTCTTCAGCTCAGCTGAGCGGTAGTGTGGATATTCGCTTGACCAAGCCACGTACCGTTGTTAGATGGGTCATGGATCATGCGGGAGCTGGTGGTGAGTCTGTTAACGACGGTTTGATGAACACCAAAGATTTTGACCTTTACTACAAGGATACAGACGGTGAGTGGAAACTAGCTAAGGAAGTCCGTGGCAACAAAGCACACGTGACAGATATCACTCTTGACAAACCAATTACTGCCCAAGACTGGCGCCTAAAAGTTATCACTTCAGATAATGGGACACCTTGGAAGGCCATTCGTATATACAACTGGAAGATGTACGAAACACTAGATACAGAAAGTCAAAATATTCCAATGGCTAAGGTAGCGGCCCGTTCACTTGGAAACCATCAAGTTCAACTAGGCTTCTCTGATGTTCCAGCGGGTGCAACTATCACCGTTTACGACAAGGCAGATTCACAAACACCAATTGCAACCTTGAAGTCTGAAACTGGAGGCGACTTGGCAACAGCACCATTGGGCTTTGACAAGCAACCAACTCTCCTCTACTATCGTACCCAACTACCTGGCAAAGAAATCAGTAACACCTTGGCAGTAGCAATTCCGCAGGATGAGAGAAAAATTGCTGCAGTTAGCCTTGAAAAAGGACCTAAGAAGATAGTTTACAAAGAGGGAGAAAAACTTGACCTCAGAGGCGGAACCCTCCGTGTTCAGTACGAAGGGGGACAAGCCGATGAGCTGATTAACCTTACTCACTCAGGTGTGACTGTTTCTGGATACGACGCTCATCAAAAAGGGGAACAAAAGCTCACAGTCAGCTACCTTGGACTTTCGGTTACTGGTGACTTAAAAGTACAAGTGACTGGTCAAGATGAAGGAAAACCAAAGGAAGTAGCAGGTTTGTACATTACTAAGAAACCAAAAACAGACTATCTAGTAGGAGAGCAACTGGATCTCTCTGAAGGTCGCTTCGGTGTTCTCTATGATGATGAGACAGAAGAAAGCCATGCCTTTACGGACCAAGGTGTTGAAATCACGGGCTATGATGCTCAGAAGACTGGACGCCAGACCTTGACCTTGCATTACAAGGGACATACTGCTGAGTTCAATGTCTTGGTTTCTCCAAAAGCAGCTGTCAACGACGAGTACCTCAAACAAGAAATTACTGCTGCCCAAGGCCGTCAGTCAACCCTTGCCTACACCTTCTCAAGCGAGGACAAACAAGCAGCACTAGTAGAGAAGCTCAATGCAGCGAAAGCTGTAGCAGAAAACCATAATGCTAGCCAAGAAGAAGTCAATCGGGCTTTGAATGAGTTGAAACAAGCAGGGACAGCCTTGGATGGAAATCAACGTTATCAGACAGCTAGAGAAGAATTGGAAGGTTTGCTCGAATCTGTCCGTGAAAAAGATCCTAAAGCTGAGTTGATTGAACAAGCAGAAACTTTATTAGCTTCAGAGATGCCAACTCCACAAGCTTTTTCAGAAATGAAAGAAAAGCTGAATAAGAAACTAGCTCCTGCAGAAGAAAGCCATCATGTTGGTAGCATGGATCCAAATGAAGTGGCCCCGACGGTTGAGGCCCTCCCTGAACTAGTTATTGAAACTGAAACAACAGCCTATGAACGTCAGGAGCGACCAAACTCCGAATTTCTCAAAGGACAACGCCGTGTTGTGCAAGCTGGAGTTGAAGGTCAAGTTCGCCACTTTGTAGCAGTAGATACCCAAGGTAGACGCACTCTTCGTTCGACTGAGGTAGTCAAGGAAGCAATCCCAGAAATCACCGAAGTTGGAACAAAAGTTCTATCAAGCAACCAACCAGCTGAAGGTGTGAAAGATTTAGTTCTAGAAACTCCGAAACTGGAAGTTGAAGAGGGAACAGTTTCCTTCGAACGTCAAGAACGACCAAATGCAGCCCTTCTCAAAGGCAAACGCCAGCTAGTTCAAGCAGGCGTTGAAGGCCAAGTTCGTCGCTTTGTAGAAGTTGATGCTCAGGGCAAACGCACCCTTCATTCTACTGAGGTTCTCAAGGAAGCTCTTCCAGAAATTGTCGAAGTAGGAACGAAAGAAGAGCAAGTCTCACAAACAAGGGATCAAGCGCTCTCAGCAACGCCAGCAAAAATTGAAGAAGTAAGTAAAGAGCTTCCAAATACGGGAGCGACAAGAGATGCTAGTCTAGTAGCGCTGGGACTCCTCGGACTAATGAGTGGCTACGGCTTGCTTGCTGGAAAGAAGAGAGAAGACTAATCAGATTTACGAATCTTGGATTTTCTCATAAAAATAAAAAACAAGGTTTGACTGTAGATTAGTCAGGCCTTGTTTTTAGTTTTGAAATTGAAGAGTAAATTTGAAGCTAGATTTTTGTTATTCAATTCCTTGGATAAATTTTTGGAAACGATAGGTGTCGAAATAAATATTGGATGCAACTAATTTATCAAATTCATCGAATTTCAGAAATTCTGCGACATCCAGTTCAAGTTCTTTTCCTTGAGGAGAATGTAGACGGTAGCGATTTAAAGCTGAGACTGCTCGACCATCAACAAGTAATTGCTTCACTTCAAGATGCTGGCTCAAAGCATAGAATTGGCCTGCACCTTGCAAATAAATATCACGTCCTTGTCGAATTTTTATACTATCGCACATGCCATAGTCAAAGTTTTCAGCTACGAAATCTTCCCAGCCTCCCTCATTTACTGCCGTAAAATAGCTTTCTGCAAGTGTTTTTGTATCCATTTGGAACCTCCTGTAAAATAATTGGGCTATGATGAATATCACGAAATATTTTGCCCACTTAAGAGTATACAAAAGGAAATATGACTACAGGTTGTCATATTGCTGAAGATTTTTTTTGAGAGTACTGACCAGTAGATTTTGTAAGTGACTTGGAGATACGACCTTTACTTGATAACCAAAGCTTAAGAGTAAATCAAAAAATGCAGGAGTTAAAGCTCTGAATGCTTGAACTTTTATTATTTCGTCCTCGACTCTGATTTCTTCTTCCGTGAAGTGATCGTAGATTTTTGGGAGTGCAAATCTTGTAAAAACTAGTTCGATTTCTTCTCTTTGCCCCTCCACTTTATTTTTGGGGGGATTTAAAAAAAGCTCTAACTTTTCTTGAGATAAACGTGGATAATCGAATGGTTTATCTTTTATCTCCACTAGTTCTAGTTCACGAATTCGAGTTAATTTAAAAATACGAAAATCTAATTTTTCTAAGCAGTAACCGATAACATACCAAGCATTCAGTTTATAGATCAATCTGTATGGAATAACCGTTCGCTGACTTTTCTCTTGCTTTTTCGAATAGTAAGAAAAAGAAATCATCTGTTCAGTTTGTATCGCTTCCTCAATGTCTAGTAAATAATTTGTATTAAGAGTCCAGGAACTGAGATCAAAGTAAAAAGGACTGTTTGCTCTTGCAATATCTTGAGAAGAAAGCTTGTGTTCGATACTGTCAAGACTTGAATGACCAACGATTTTACTAACATTTTGGCTCATATTAATGATAAACTGTCTCTCTTCCTCAGTGAAAAAGTTCCTGTCTATCTTATAGTCGCTTGGTATATAGAAACCTCCCTTATCTCCGCGTTCCGAATAGATTGGGATCCCCGCTAAACTGAGTGTATCCATGTCCCTATATACAGTTCGAGTAGATATTTCAAACCTCTCTGCAATCTCTTTAGCTGTTACCCTCTTCTTATTTAAAAGAGACAGTAGAATATAGATTAGTCTTTCTAATTTCATGATAGCAATTCCCCTTCTTTTAATCTCAAATAGCACAAACTGAAGAAACTATTTTAGTTATATTGTATAATAAGAAACCTAGCAATTCAAAAAGAAGGACTGTAGAGTTTAGAATATTAAGGATTAAAATGTTAGAAAAAGAATGGTATAGAAGTAATTAGGTAGATCAATCAAGAAATTTACCTAAATTATTCCAACCGAATTATGTGAAAATTGCCATTTCCCGTACGGTAATCCTAGATTTTTAGGTTAGTAGATAGAAGAATGAACAAGAAAAGTTTAGGGTTTTTCTATCTCTTTTGCTGATTTTGTGATATAATTAACACGTATAAAAAAAGAAGGAGTCATATCTAATGGCAAAATTGACTGTTAAAGACGTTGACTTGAAAGGGAAAAAAGTTCTCGTTCGTGTTGACTTCAACGTACCTGTTAAAGATGGCGTGATTACCAATGACAACCGTATCACTGCAGCTCTTCCAACTATCAAGTACATCCTTGAACAAGGTGGACGTGCAATCCTCTTCTCTCACCTTGGACGTGTAAAAGAAGAAGCAGACAAAGAAGGTAAATCACTTGCTCCTGTAGCTGCTGACTTGGCTACTAAATTGGGACAAGAAGTTAAATTTATCCCAGGTGTTACACGTGGTGCTGAATTGGAAGCCGCTGTTAACGCTCTTGAAGATGGACAAGTTCTCTTGGTTGAAAACACTCGTTTCGAAGATGTTGACGGCAAGAAAGAATCTAAAAATGACCCTGAGCTTGGTAAATACTGGGCATCACTTGGAGACGGTATCTTCGTAAACGATGCATTTGGTACAGCTCACCGTGCACACGCATCTAACGTTGGTATCTCAGCAAACGTTGAAAAAGCAGTTGCTGGATTCCTTCTTGAAAACGAGATTGCTTACATCCAAGAAGCAGTTGAAGCTCCAGAACGTCCATTCGTAGCGATTCTTGGTGGTTCAAAAGTTTCAGACAAGATTGGTGTTATCGAAAACTTGCTTGAAAAAGCTGATAAAGTGCTTATCGGTGGTGGGATGACTTACACATTCTACAAAGCTCAAGGTATCGAAATCGGTAACTCACTTGTAGAAGAAGACAAATTGGATGTTGCGAAAGCTCTTCTTGAAAAAGCAAACGGCAAATTGATCTTGCCAGTTGACTCAAAAGAAGCAAACGCATTTGCTGACTACACTGAAGTGAAAGACACTGAAGGTGAAGCAGTAGACCCAGGTTTCCTTGGTTTGGATATCGGTCCAAAATCTATCGCTAAATTTGACGAAGCTTTGACTGGTGCCAAAACAGTTGTATGGAACGGACCTATGGGTGTATTTGAAAACCCTGACTTCCAAGCTGGTACAATCGGTGTCATGGACGCTATCGTGAAACAACCTGGTGTTAAATCAATCATCGGTGGTGGTGACTCAGCTGCTGCAGCCATCAACCTTGGCCGTGCAGACAAGTTCTCATGGATCTCTACTGGTGGTGGAGCATCAATGGAACTCCTTGAAGGTAAAGTATTGCCAGGACTTGCAGCTTTGACTGAAAAATAAATAGTTTAACTAAAGGAAGATGGTGTGACCATCTTCTTTTTAATTTAATTTATAAATAGGTGGAATTTTTCTATAAATAAAAAAAGAGTAAATATTTGCATCCTGCCTTGTAAAGTGCTAGTATAAAAAGTAACGACTAAATTTAGATAAGGAAAAGGATTATAATGAAAAATAAAAAAGAAGTCTATGGATTTCGTAAAAGCAAAGTTGCGAAAACGTTGTGTGGTGCTGTTTTAGGAACTGCTTTGATTGCTTTTGCAGACAAAGCAGTATTTGCTGATGAAGTTACAGAGACAACTAGTACAAGTACAGTTGAGGTAGCTACTACAGGGAACCCAGCCACAAATCTACCTGAAGCTCAGGGTGAAATGAGCCAAGTTGCCAAAGCAAGCCAAGCTAAGGCTGGTTCTAAAGACTCAGCTTTGCCAGTAGAAGTATCATCAGCTGATTTGGATAAAGCAGTTGCTGATGCAAAATCTGCAGGAGTTAAGGTAGTTCAAGATGAAACAAAAGACAAAGGAACAGCCACAACTGCTACAGAGAATGCTCAAAAACAAGATGAGATTAAAAGCGACTATGCTAAACAGGCTGAAGAAGTAAAGACAACAACTGAAGCATATAAAAAAGAAGTCGCAGCTCATCAGGCTGAAACAGATAAAATCAATGCTGAAAACAAAGCAGCGGATGACAAGTACCAAAAAGATCTAAAAAGTCATCAAGAAGAAGTTGAAAAAATCAACACTGCTAATGCAACAGCTAAAGCAGAATATGAGGCTAAGCTAGCACAATATCAAAAAGATTTAGCAACTGTCAAAAAAGCAAATGAAGATAGTCAACAGGATTATCAAAATAAACTTTCAGCTTACCAGACAGAATTAGCTCGAGTACAAAAAGCTAATGCTGAAGCTAAAGAGGCTTATGATAAAGCAGTAAAAGAAAACACAGCTAAAAACGAAGCGCTTAAAGCTGAAAATGAAGCTATTAAACAGCGTAATGAAACTGCAAAAGCGAATTATGAAGCAGCGATGAAGCAGTATGAAGCAGACCTTGCAGCTATTAAGAAAGCTAAAGAGGATAATGATGCTGATTATCAAGCTAAATTAGCAGCTTATCAGACAGAATTGGCACGTGTTCAAAAGGCTAATTCTGATGCAAAAGCAGCCTATGAAAAGGCTGTTGAAGAAAATACAGCTAAAAACAATGCTATCCAAGCTGAAAATGAAGCTATTAAGCAGCGTAACGCCACTGCAAAATCGACTTATGATGCAGCGGTGAAGAAATATGAAGCAGATTTGGCGGCAGTTAAGCAAGCAAATGCTACCAACGAAGCAGACTACCAAACTAAGCTAGCAGCTTATCAGACAGAACTAGCTCGCGTTCAAAAAGCAAATGCCGATGCAAAAGCAGCCTATGAAAAGGCTGTTGAAGATAATAAGGTAAAAAATGCTGCGATTGAAGCTGAGAATGAAGCAATCAAACAACGCAATGCCGCGGCTAAAACTGACTATGAAGCAAAATTAGCTAAATACGAAGCTGATCTTGCCAAATATAAGAAAGAGTTGGCTGAGTATCCGGCTAAGTTGCAAGCTTATGAAGCTGAGCAGGCCAAAATTAAGGCAGCTATGGCTTTAGCAGAATCAAAGAAGAATGAAGATGGAAACTTGAGTCGCCCAAGTGCTCAAAGTTTGATTTTCAAATCGGAGCCTAATGCTGAACTTTCATTGACTACAACTGGTGAATTTGTTAGCTATACTGGCATGGAAGCAGCTGTGAAGAATACTGCAGAATTTGCCAATAAACTCTTCCAGTTGGATAACTTTAAAGTAACAGACATTCAAAATGCTAACTACCAGACAAACAAACAGGAAAGCTTTGGTACAGTCGGTAAGTATTCTGAGTACAATTCAAATGTAACAAGTGGTAAGGGACCAACTGAATGGTCTTCAGTCCTGCTGAAACGAGGTCAGTCTGCAACAGCAACTTATACGAATCTTCAGGGGACTTACTATCAAGGGAAAAAAGTTTCTAAAATCGTCTATACTTATACTCTTGATCCTAGTTCCAAGTTCCGCAATGATAAGGCTTGGTTGGGAATTTTTAAAGACCCAACGATGGGGGTTTTCGCTTCGGCTTATACTGGTAATACAGAAGATGCTACCTCTCTCTTCGTTAAGACTGAGTTTCAATTCTATGATGAAGATGGTCAAATTATTAATTTTGACAAGGCCTTGATGTCTGTAGCGTCTCTTAACCGCGAAGCAAACTCAATCGAGATGGCTAAAGATTATACTGGGAATTTCATCAAAATTTCGGGTTCTTCAGTTGGTGAAAAGAACGGCCAAATTTATGCGACAGAATCTGAAAACTTCAAAAAAGGAGTTGGTGGTTCCCGCTTCACCATGTATAAGAATAGTCAACCAGATTCTGGTTGGGATAATGCAGATGCACCAAACTCTTGGTATGGTGCGGGAGCAGTGGAAATCTCAGGTCCTTCAAATAGTATGACTATCGGAACAATTTCGTCTTCAGAAGTGTTGGGACAGCCTGCAGCGAATGATCCACGTAGAGCAGAGAAATTATCTCCCAAAAAGCCAAATATTTGGTTTGCGATTAACGGAAATGTTCGAGCAACTAATTTGCCAACCATCACATTAGAAAAACCAACTCCGCCAGTAGAACCAACTGCACCACAAGCTCCTACTTATGAGACAGAGAAACCATTGGAACCAGCTCCAGTAGCACCAAGCTACGAAAATGAGCCAACACCACCGGTAAAAACTCCAGATCAACCAGAGCCATCAAAACCAGAAGAGCCAACATATGAGACAGAGAAACCATTGGAACCAGCTCCAGTAGCACCAAGCTACGAAAATGAGCCAACACCACCGGTAAAAACTCCAGATCAACCGGAGCCATCAAAACCAGAAGAGCCAACATATGAGACAGAGAAACCATTGGAACCAGCTCCAGTAGCGCCAAGCTATGAAAATGAGCCAACTCCACCGGTAAAAACTCCAGATCAACCAGAGCCATCAAAACCGGAAGAGCCAAATTATGATCCGTTGCCAACACCACCGGTAGCACCAACTCCTAAGCAGTTGCCAACACCACCAGCGGTGCCAACAGTTCACTTCCATTACAATCGTCTATTTGCGCAACCTCAGATTAATAAAGAAATTAAAAATGAGGATGGAGTAGATATCAATCGTACTCTCGTTGCTAAGCAGTCTGTAGTGAAGTTTGAGTTGAAAACAGAAGCGTTGACAGCTGGTCGTCCAAAAACAACTTCGTTTGTATTGGTAGATCCACTTCCAACTGGCTATCAGTTTGATTTGGAAGCAACCAAGGCTGCAAGCAAAGGTTTTGAAACAAGCTATGACAAAGCTAGTCACACTGTGACCTTTAAGGCTACTGAGGAGACCTTGGCTGCTTTCAATGCAGATTTGACAAAATCCTTTGAGACTCTATATCCAACTGTTGTTGGTCGTGTCTTGAATGATGGGGCAACTTATACAAATAACTTTACATTGACAGTCAACGACGCCTACGGTGTTAAGTCAAACATTGTTCGTGTAACGACTCCAGGTAAACCAAATGATCCTGACAATCCAAATAACAACTACATCAAGCCTTTGAAAGTTAACAAGAACAAGAAAGGTGTAAATATTGATGGTAAAGAGGTTCTAGCTGGTTCAACGAACTACTATGAACTTACATGGGATTTGGACCAATACAAGGGAGATAAATCTTCTAAAGAAGCGATTCAAAATGGTTTCTACTATGTGGATGATTATCCAGAAGAAGCCTTAACCCTTCAACCAGAATTGGTTAAGATCCGTGATCTAGAGGGCAACCTTGTATCAGGTATCAGTGTTCAACAATTTGATAGTTTAGAAGCTGCGCCTAAGAAGGTTCAAGATCTGTTGAAGAAAGCAAACATCACTGTTAAAGGTGCTTTCCAACTCTTCTCAGCTGATAATCCAGCCGAATTCTACAAGAACTATGTAGCAGCAGGAAAATCATTGCTCATCACAGATCCGATGACAGTTAAACCTGAATTTGGTCAAACGGGTGGTAAGTATGAAAACAAAGCTTACCAAATTGATTTTGGAAATGGTTATGCTACAGAAGTAGTTGTCAACAATGTACCGAAAATCACACCTAAAAAAGATGTGACAATCAGTATGGATCCAAGCAGTGACAATATTGATGGTCAAACCATTCCGTTGAACCAGTACTTCAATTATCGTTTAATCGGTGGTTTGATTCCACAAAATCATTCTGAGGACTTGAATGACTATAGTTTTGTAGATGATTATGACCAAAAAGGTGATCAATACACTGGAAACTATAAAGTTCTTGCCAAGGTTGATATCCGATTGAAAGACGGTCGTGTTATCAAGGCAGGGACAGACTTAACAGCTGAAACACAGGTTGAACATGATCAAGATAAGGGAATGATTACCATTCGATTCAAGGAGGAATTCCTTCAAGAGATTCAGTTGGATTCTCCATTCCAAGCTGAGACTTATATTCAAATGAAACGAATTGCTGTTGGAACCTTTGAAAATACCTATGTAAATACTGTGAACAAAGTTGCTTACGCCTCAAATACAGTTCGTACGACAACGCCAGAACCTAAGAAACCAGAGGAGCCAACGACTCCTACTCCAAATCCAAAAGGAAACCCTACTCTACCTCAAACAGGTACAAATGATTCAAGCTACATGCCATATCTTGGTCTAGCAGCTTTAGTAGGGGTTTTAGGACTTGGTCAGTTGAAACGTAAAGAAGACGAAAGCAAGTAAGCTCTGAATTTAAATAAAAAAGAGGAACTCTGTTTCCTCTTTTTCTTGTAGCTTGAATTAAAAACGCTTCCTATTGATTTTGGCTCATAAAATCAACTAATTTATGTTAAAATGGTAGTAGAAAGTTGAGATTATGAGTTATTTTAAAAAATATAAATTTGATAAGTCACAGTTCAAGCTTGGGATGCGAACCTTCAAAACAGGGATTGCAGTATTTATAGTTCTCTTGATTTTTGGTTTTTTTGGCTGGAAGGGCCTTCAAATCGGAGCACTAACAGCGGTCTTCAGTCTACGAGAGAGCTTTGATAAGAGTGTCCATTTTGGAACTTCGCGTATCTTAGGAAATAGCATTGGCGGTTTTTATGCCCTTGTCTTTTTCCTCTTAAACACTTTATTTCATGGAGCCTTTTGGGTAACCTTACTAGTTGTTCCGATTTGCACCATGTTAACCATTATGACAAATGTCGCCATGAACAACAAGGCAGGAGTTATCGGTGGTGTGGCGGCTATGTTGATTATTACCCTATCAATACCAAGCGGAGAAACATTTTTGTACGTGTTTGCGCGCGTATTTGAAACATTTATGGGAGTTTTTGTCGCAATCCTTGTAAATTATGATATTGAGCAACTGAAACTCTTTTGGGAGAAAAAAAGAAAATAATGTTACATTTTATGACATTATTCGTTGACGTATGTCTTTTTTTAGACTATAATAGACAGGAAGAAGGAAATTGTAAATGAAGGAAAGAGAATTTCGCCGAAATATGGCTGTTTTTCCTATCGGCAGTGTTATGAAATTGACCGATCTCTCGGCACGTCAGATTCGTTATTATGAAGATCAAGAGTTGATCAAACCTGATCGAAACGAAGGGAACCGTCGCATGTATTCTTTGAATGACATGGATCGTCTGCTTGAAATCAAAGATTACATCTCTGAAGGTCATAATATTGCTGCGATTAAGAAAAAATATGCTGAACGCGAGGCGAAGTCCAAGAAAGCTGTGAGTCAGACGGAAGTGCGTCGTGCACTCCACAATGAACTCCTCCAGCAGGGGCGCTTTACTTCAGTACGGTCACCCTTTGGTCGCGGTTAGGCAATCGCAAGTAGTCATATATTAAGGAGAAAACCCATGCCAATCACAGCTGCAGATATTCGTCGTGAAGTCAAGGAAAAAAATGTTACCTTTATCCGTCTCATGTTTTCAGATATTCTGGGAACCATGAAAAACGTCGAAATTCCTGCTACAGATGAACAGTTAGATAAGGTCTTGTCAAACAAAGCCATGTTTGATGGCTCTTCTATTGAAGGTTTTGTACGTATCAATGAATCAGATATGTACTTGTACCCAGACTTGGATACATGGACAGTCTTCCCATGGGGAGATGAAAATGGAAGTGTTGCAGGTTTAATCTGTGATGTCTATACAACAGAAGGCGAGCCATTTGCAGGTGACCCTCGTGGTAATCTGAAGAGTGCACTTCGTCATATGGAAGAAGTAGGATTCAAATCTTTCAACCTTGGTCCAGAACCAGAATTCTTCCTATTTAAGTTGGATGAAAATGGGGATCCAACACTTGAAGTAAATGACAAGGGTGGCTACTTTGATTTGGCGCCTACTGACCTTGCGGACAATACACGTCGTGAAATTGTGAATGTCTTGACCAAAATGGGATTTGAAGTAGAAGCGAGTCACCACGAGGTTGCGGTTGGACAACATGAAATTGACTTCAAGTATGATGAAGTCCTCCGTGCCTGTGACAAGATTCAAATCTTTAAACTCGTTGTTAAAACCATTGCTCGCAAACACGGCCTTTACGCAACCTTTATGGCGAAACCAAAATTTGGTATCGCTGGATCAGGTATGCACTGTAATATGTCCTTGTTTGATGCAGAAGGAAATAATGCCTTCTTTGATCCAAATGATCCAAAAGGAATGCAGTTGTCTGAAACAGCCTACCATTTCCTTGGTGGTTTGATCAAGCATGCTTACAACTATACTGCTATCATGAACCCAACAGTTAACTCATACAAACGTTTGGTTCCAGGTTATGAAGCACCTGTTTACATTGCTTGGGCTGGTCGTAACCGTTCGCCACTTGTGCGCGTACCGGCTTCACGCGGTATGGGAACTCGTCTTGAGTTGCGTTCAGTGGACCCAATGGCAAACCCATACATCGCTATGGCGGTTCTTTTGGAAGTTGGTTTGCATGGTATTGAAAACAAAATCGAAGCACCAGCTCCTATCGAAGAAAATATCTACATCATGACAGCAGAAGAGCGTAAGGAAGCTGGAATCACTGATCTTCCATCAACTCTTCATAACGCCTTGAAAGCTTTGACAGAAGATGAAGTGGTCAAGGCAGCCCTAGGTGAACACATCTACACTAGCTTCCTTGAAGCGAAACGTATCGAGTGGGCCAGCTATGCAACATTTGTTTCACAATGGGAAGTTGATAATTATCTTGATTTGTATTAAGAACATAAAAAAGATTATCTAATTGGATAATCTTTTTTATTATTGCAATTTTTTAAATGCATTTTGATACTATTCTTAGTATATATAATATGGTGAATTGAGCAAAAATGGATCATTAGTTGAATTGATTAAAAAGTAATAATATTCTGAAAAAACTCAGAATAATATTCCCGTAATCCTATCTCGAGAATCTCGCTAATGTATGAAATAGTAGGTTTTTAACATTCTAAAAAAAATTTACAATTTGACAACATATTTCTTGAAATACTAATTAGTAAATGATAAAATATCATTTGACATGAATGAGGTTTAGCTCTCGTTTTTATAGATTGATATATTATTTAATTGAAACTTATTCATGATATTTTACTATTATAAGAAAGGAGATTTTGTGTAAAAAAGACAGATGGTGGTTTCTGTTTTAAGAGATGGAGTCATCATAGCTTTAGCGGTGGGTTTAATTTATTTCACTAGACCCACTAAGGATGGAGATATAGGGGCGTCTTCAATTTTGCAATCAACTTCAAGTGATGAGAACAATTCAACTTTGAGTTTAAAAGGTCAACAACTTCCAGAATTTAAAACGGCCTCTCAAGATGGAAAATTGATTGCTAGTTCAGGACTGTAAGATAAACCTATATTAGTTGTCGAATGGGCTAGTTGGTGTCCTCGTTGTTAGAAACAACTACCCATTGTTCAGCAGATGTATGAAAAGTATGGAGATCAAATTCATTTTGTTCTTCTGAATATGAACGAACCAGGAAAAGAAAC